>NZ_DATJIY010000032.1:0-38038 GCF_035492835.1 Dinghuibacter sp. | reverse complement strand
GCAAAAATAGCTAAAATTGACCTCTTTGCATGAATATTTATTAAATATACATGCAAAGTAATTATAGAATAGAACCGGATATGAGACAATCTATTATGTTGATTATCAAGAAGGTAACTACCCACGGGTACCTCAATCTCGTTCCATCCCAGGGCCTAGCTGGTACCAACTGCCGGCGCACGTTCGCCAGATGACAGGGCTCCGATCACAATCGTGGCGCCACCAGGGCATAAAAAAAACCGCCAGCGTCGGCCAGCGGTTCAATGCTATATCAGTGAAGGGGCAACTTAATGCTTCCCGTTCAGGTTCTTCTTTATCTCGTTCACAAATTCTACTGAAACGGAGGCGACAGCCGCGATTTTTTCAACGGAGAAATCGGATTGCCTCAATAGATTTTGAACGAAAATAACTGCGGCCTTTTCACGGCCTACAATCTCACCTTCTTCCTTTATTATGTCAAGTGTATTCATATTATATTTGTCAGTTACTCTATACCCGTCATCAAATTTACGACTTGTTTCGGTCTTGTACGTAGCGTAGCCCAGTCCGACAAAGTCGCCAGGCGCTTTATACCCAGTTTTACTAAGTAGTGTTTTTAGATTCGCGTCCCAATTATAGCAATACTGAAAGTAGATAATGGCGGTACCGTTACTACAGACCTTCCCACAAATCGGCTTGACAGGTAATCGCATAACCCCTCCGTTTCTTGGTCGAGTGCGATACTGTCCAATCATGTAAAGGCAGAAGAAGGTACTCGTGGCACTACGTTATAAATAACTAAAATGCAGGGGATATAGTGTCCGATCGTGTACAAAAGCGAAAGGTCCACATTGCTGTGAACCTCGACTCTGCGGACCGGACGGGACTCGAACCCGCGACCTCCGCCGTGACAGGGCGGCATTCTAACCAACTGAACTACCGATCCGTTCCGTTGTTGGGAGTGCAAAGATAAGGGGAAATCCCCCGCAACAAAAAATTTAGCGAAGTTTTTTTACAAAAGCCCACCCGTACCTTTATGCCTTGCAAAAGCTTAAGAATGATTAAAGTAGGCGTGTTTGGCGTAGGTCACCTGGGGAAGTTCCACCTGAACAACTGGCGGGAGATGGAGGGTGTGCAAATCCAGGGATTTTATGATCCAAACGACGAGACGGCCGGCGAGGTGGAGGCCAAATACAACCTGAAACGCTATAAAGACCCCAAGGACCTGATAAACGACGTCGACGCAGTGGACATCGTCTCCCCTACCCCTTATCATTTCGAGCTTTGCGAAGCGGCGATAAGAAAAGGCAGGCACGTCTTCGTGGAGAAGCCCTTGGCGAACACCATGGAGGAGGCAAAAGCCATCGTCAAGCTCACCAAGGAAGCGGGCATCAAACTGCAGGTGGGACACGTCGAGCGGTTCAACCCGGCTCTATTGGCACTCCAGCAAACAAAGCTGAACCCGATGTTCATCGAGGTCCATAGGCTCGCGCAGTTCAACCCGAGGGGTACGGAGGTGAGCGTGATCCTGGACCTGATGATCCACGACATCGATATCATCCTGCACCTGGTGCGGAGTGAAGTGCGGTCGATCAGCGCCAACGGCGTGGCGGTGATGACGGATACCCCCGATATCGCGAACGTGCGGATCGAGTTCCACAATGGTTGCGTGGCGAACCTGACGAGCAGCAGGATCAGCATGAAGAAGATGCGGAAGATGCGGCTGATCCAGAAGGACGCTTATATCAGCATCGACTTCCTGGAGAAAAAGACCGAGATCATCAAGATGCAGACGGAGAAGCGGGCGGATGAATTCAGTTTTGATATCGAAACGGGGAACGGCAAAAAGACGATCGCGATCGCCTATCCCAAGGTTCCGCAGGAGAACGCCATGAAGCTCGAATTGATGGCATTCGTCGAAGCCATAAAACAAAACAGGCCGACCGAAGTGGATGAAATGGACGGCTACCGTTCCATGGAGGTGGCGCACCAGATCCTGCAAAAAATCCAGCGCAACCAGCCAGTAGCTTAAAAGACCACTAGGGATATACACTTTCTCGGATAATTGTTTATTTTTGAGGGTAATCCAATGCTATGAAACGTCCTCAGCCTTTGGCGGCTCTCGATATGATACCCATCAGATTAAGCGATGGAGTCATAAACGACCAAAAGTTAAAACGCCCTCTGGATCTGCTAATATCTTTCTTGGCCTTTATTTTGGCGCTCCCTTTGATAGGGTTGGTCGCCATCGTGGTAAAACTGACGTCAAAGGGCCCCATATGGTACACACAGGAGCGGATCGGTAAGGGCGGCAAGCCCTTTACGATGTATAAGTTCCGTTCGATGTGTCAAAATGCGGAAGAAAATGGCCCGGCGCTGGCAACGGAAAACGACGTAAGGATAACGATAACGGGCCGCGTCCTGAGGAAGTGGCGGCTGGACGAGCTGCCGCAGCTCTGGAACGTTCTGAAGGGAGACATGTCGCTGGTAGGCCCCCGGCCTGAAAGGCAGCATTATATAGACAAGATCGTTGAAAAGGCGCCAAACTATAAAAGGCTTTTAAACATAAAGCCGGGTCTGACGTCAATGGGTATCGTCAATTACGGTTACGCATCAAACGTAGCCGAAATGATCGACCGCCAACGGTACGACCAGTATTATTTCGAAAACCGTTCCCTGGGGATGGACCTGGCGATCCTGGCAAGATCGGTGGGGGTGGTCCTTGGGCGAAAGGGAAAATAACCTATACACCTTGTCGATACGTTACATTGCACAGCACGAGATCGACCGTTCCAAATGGGATCGTTGCATAGCGGAAGCCTCGAACGGCTCGATCTATGCTTACTCCATGTACCTGGACCACATGAGCCCGCGTTGGGACGGGCTGGTCCTGGACGATTATGATGCGGTCATGCCCCTGACCTGGAACAGGAAGTGGGGGATACTCTACCTCTACCAACCCTACCTGAGCGCCGAAGGCGGCGTATTTCAACGGGAAGCCGTCGAGACGGAAATCCTCAGAGCATTTTTAGAAGCGATCCCGCGCAAATTCCGATTCTGGGAATTCGCCCTGAATTCGGAAAACCTTTTACCCGATACCGGTTTCCCTTTGTATCCCCGGATGAACTTCCTGCTACCGCTGAACAGCGCCTATGAAACGATCCGCCAGGGATATCGAAAAGACCTGAAAAACAATTTGCAAAAGGCCGGGGAAGCGAACCTGTCCTACGCCATGGACATTCCCGTGGACTGGGTAATACACCTGGCGGAAAAACAGTTGAGCGCCCTCACCAAACTGAAGAGGGAACACTATAAACACTTCGAAAAGCTTTATCGGCGATTACACGACGACAAGATGGCCCAAACGCGGGGGGTTGTCAACCAGGAAGGCAAGCTCCTGGCCAGCGGCGTTTTCCTGTTCTCCCATACGCGGGCTTACTATGTGCTGGCGGGGAACCACCCGGAAGGGCGGGAAGTAGGTGCCTCGCATATGCTACTCGACGGATTTATCCGGGAACACGCGGGCTCCGGCCTGACCTTCGACTTCGAAGGATCGGATATCCCATCGCTGGCGATGTTCTACCGGGGTTTTGGGGCGTATGAGCAGCCTTACGCGGCCATCCGGCTGAACCGTATGCCCGGACCGTTGCGCTGGCTGAAACACGCCGAAAGACCCAGGCAGGAGCTAAGCCGACCTATCTTCGAGTATTCTTTCCGCCAGGAACATGTCCACCGGCCGCGTTAGCTTGATGTTCGTCTCCTCGCCTTCCACGAGGCTCACTTTCAGCCCGAAGGCTTCCACGACGGTCGCTTCGTCCGTAAAGCGCTCCTTGAAGTCGATCTGGTACGCGGGTAACAACAACTTGGAATGGAACGTCTGTGGCGTCTGGACAAGGTGCACCTTGTTCCGGTCGACGGGCTCGTTGCCCTCTTCGGTCTCGATCCGCACGCTGTCCTTGGAGATCAACGTCGGGATGGCGCTACCAGTCTCCAGGGCCTGCATATAGCAGCGGTGGATGAGCTGGGGGGTCACCAGACAGCGGACGCCGTCGTGGACAAAGATGATGGACTCATCTTCGATCAGGGTGAGCCCGTTCTTTACCGAATGGAAGCGGCTGTCCCCGCCCGTGACGATGCGGATACGTCCCGGGTCGAAATAACCGTCGATGATCTCCTTGCCCAGGTCGATATATTCCACCGGCAGCACCAGGATGATCTGGAGGTCGGGGTAGGCTTCTAAAAAGGTCTGGAGCGTATAATACAGTACGGGCTTATCCTTCAGCATCATAAACTGTTTTGGCAATGCGCTCTTCATGCGCTTGCCGCTCCCACCGGCCACGATCACTGCTACTTTATTCATAACAACATATTACATTCCGCCAGCAAAACGTCACGCTTTATTGCCGCGGTCCCTACCTCTTCGCAAACCAACCCGCCCGCGATGTTGGCGATCGCGGCCATGAGACGGACGTCGCGCGTGGTGGCATACACCAACGAAGCAACGGCGATCACGGTGTCGCCTGCCCCGCTGACATCCGCAATATTCCGGACGTGGGAAGACAAAAGCCCCGAGGAGGCGCCATCCTGATAGAACACGCCCCGCTCCGACAGCGTGATAAACGATATCCGGTGGTGCAGCTGGTTGACCAGCTGCGCGTGCACGTTCTGCAGCCATTCCGGGGACACTTCTTCCTCGATGAGGTTCAGCCCTTCCCGCACCTCTTTGAGGTTCGGCTTGAAGATGTCCACGTCCCGGTAGGAAAAGAAGTGCTTCCGCTTCGGGTCGACCGCGGTCAGTACGCCGCGCTCCTTGCAAAGGCGTATGACAGTGCCGATCAGCCCGTCGGTGAGGACTCCCTTGTTGTAGTCCTGGAAGATCAGCACCTGGGGCTTGACCTCGTCGAGATAACGCAATACGTGCGCCTCCAGGAGCATACTATCTTCCACCGAAAGGTCGGTCGTGATTTCATTGTCGAGCCGCATCATTTGTTGGTTGCGGGCGATAATGCGGGTTTTGTTGGTAGTGATACGCGACGGGCTGGCGAGCAGGTAGGAGGCGTCAATGCCGGCCTCGGAGAACAACGACTTCAATACGGCCCCATCCTCGTCGGCTCCGATGACGGACAGTACCGATACCTGGGCGCCGAGCGCCTGGAGGTTGATGGCCACGTTGCCCGCGCCGCCGAAACGATATTCCTTACTATTCAACGCCACCACCGGCACGGGCGCCTCGGGCGAAATCCGGTCGACCCGTCCCCACATATAGGTATCCAGCATGACATCCCCTACGACGCCAACCCTGATGTTCCTGAATCCTTCGAAAAGTTCGTCGAAACGCATGTTTTACCGCTTACGGACTGCAATATAGTAAATGGGTATACCCGAGACAACAATCAAAGCCCCCGGCCACGTGTCGGCGGTCTGGTAACGGAACAGGCAAACCGTGATCACGAAGGCCAGCAGGCAATAGACCGCCGGCAGTACCGGGTAGCCGAATGCCTTATACGGCCGCGGCGCGTCCGGCCGCCGGCGACGCAGGACGAATATCCCCACGAGCGTCAGGATATAGAATATCAACACCACGAATATAACGTAGGTCAGCAGGGCGTTGTAGCTCCCGCTGAGGCACAACAGGCAGGTCCAGGCGCATTGAATCCAGAGCGCATAGCCGGGAACGCCGTTCTTGTTCAAGGTGCCCGTTTTCTTAAAGAAAAGCCCATCCTGCGCCATCGTATAATACACCCGCGCCCCGGAAAGGATCAACCCGTTGTTACACCCGAACGTCGAGATCATGATCAGGGCGGCGATGACCCCGCCCGCCCCCACGGCTATATGCTCCGCCGCCGCGGTGGCCACCCGCTGATTCGGGGCAAAGGCGATGTCGTGCAACGGCAGCACCGACAGGTACATGAGGTTGGTCAGGATATAGATCACCGAGACGATGACCGTTCCCAGGAAAAGGCTCAGACCGATATTGCGTTCGGGCCTGCGGATTTCCCCGGCGATAAAGGTCACGCTGTTCCAGGCGTCGCTGCTGAAGAGCGTGCCTACCATCGCAGCCGATACGAAACCCAGCCCGGCGATCAGCCCGACGGATGACCAGGTGGAGGAATCCGCGTTCCAATGCCGCATCGTCCAGGCGTCCGTCCAGTTGGCGTGCCACACATCCGAGCGGGCCGCCAAGAACACACCGAAGACGATCAGCCCGAACAGGGCGACGAGCTTGACTGCCGTAAACACCGTTTGGATAAACTTACCCTCTTTGACCCCCCGTGAATTGATATACGTCAGCAAGGCCACCGATCCGAGCGCGAGCAGGCTGCGCCCGTCGAGCGTAAATGAACCCAAAGACAAAAGCTTGCTGTCCAGTCCCGGAAAAAAATACGCCGTAAAATTGGCAAACGCCACCGCCACCGCGGCGATGGTGCCGGTCTGGATGACCGCGAAAAAGCTCCAGCCATACAGGAATCCCAGCAGGGGCGAGAAAGCCTCGCGCAGGTAAACATACTGTCCGCCGGCCTTGGGGAACATGCCGCTCAATTCTCCGTAGCTGACCGCGGCGGCTACCGTCAGAAAGCCGGACAGCAACCAGGCAAAGAGCAGCCAGCCGGAGCTGCCTACCTGCCGGGTAATGTCGGCGGAAACCAGGAAAATACCGGAACCGATCATCGATCCGGCGACAAGCATGGTCCCATCCAGGAGACCGAGGGATTGTTTAAAACCGGGAGAGCTTTTTTCGGGCATATGTTAGATTTCCTTTTGCGGAACTACGGCCAAAGGCGCCTTATTTCTCCTTTGGCACGGGGACCGAGCTGTTCAGCCCCTCCAGCACCTCGCCGGTGATGTTGTAGGCCGTATCCTCGTAGAACAGGTTCAGCGCGCCCTTCCCGGTCGTGAAGATGAAGGAGTACTTCTTGGTCTTGTTGTACTCATCCAGGAAAGACTTGATCTTCGTCTGGATGTCATCCATGATCTTTTGCTGCTTGGTGGCGAACTCCTGCTGTTTCTGGTCGTGCTGGCGTTGCAGGTCCTGCATCCGTGCCGTATATTCCTTTTGGAAGCTTTCCGCCTCGGTCTGGGTAAGGGTGGCGCCCTTCTGGGCCATCGCCAGCCGCCTGCGCTCCAGCTCGTTGGCTGCCGCGTTCAGGTCACGGTCGGCTTCTTCCCTTTCCCGGTCGAAGTCATTCTGCTTGGACTTGAAATAGGCAAATTTCTCCTCGATCGTATCCAGGTCCACGTAGGCCACCTTGAGCGGATGCAATACCAGCGAATCCTTGGCAGTCGGGCCGATGTTGATGGCGGGGGCGGCTCCGTTGGAAGAGCCCTTGAAGTGCCAATAAAACAAAATGCCGACAGCGACCAGCAGGATTACGTTCAGTACCAGGGATAAATTTTTCAAAGTCTTTAGATTTAAACTAAAGAGGCTGTCTTTTGTGACAGCCTCTTATCGTACATACGCAATATAGTTATTCTTCTTCGTCGAACTGCATCACTTCCCGGGAGGTCTGGAGCAACTCGTATTCTTCCTTCGACCCGACGATCATGTTCTCGAAGTCGCGTAGACCGGTACCAGCCGGGATCGGATGGCCCGTGATGACGTTCTCCTTCAGACCGAGCATGTCGTCCGACTTGCCCTGGATGGCCGCGGAGGACAGGACCTTTGTCGTTTCCTGGAAGGAAGCGGCGGAGATCCAGCTCTGTACCCCCAGCGAAGCCTTGGTGATACCCAGCAGCACCGGTTGCGAAGTCGCGGGTTCCGCGTCGCGGAACTCGACGAGCTTCTTGTCGTTGCGGCGCAGTACGGAATTTTCTTCACGCACGTCGCGGAGGGTGCCGATCTGACCGGGCTTCAGCTTCCCGCTTTCGCCGGCGTCGGCGATCACCTTCTTGTCGAAGATCCAGTCGTTCTCGTCGATGAATTCGAAGCGGTCTACCAGATCGCCCTCGAGGAATTTGGTATCCCCCGGGTCGACGATTTCGACCTTCTTCATCATCTGGCGGACGATGACCTCGATATGCTTGTCGTTGATCTTTACACCCTGTAGACGATAGACTTCCTGGATTTCGTTGACCACGTACTCCTGGACGGCGAAGGGCCCCTTGATGGAGAGGATGTCGCCCGGGCTGATCTGGCCGTCGGACAACGCCGTACCGGCTTTTACGAAGTCCCCGTCCTGTGCCAGGATCTGGCGGGTCAGGGGAACCAGGTATTTCTTGACCACGCCGTCTTTGGCTTCCACGATGATCTCGCGGTTACCGCGCTTGATGTTCCCGAAGGCAACCACCCCGTCGATTTCGGCAACGATGGCCGGATTGGAGGGGTTACGCGCTTCGAAGAGCTCGGTGACGCGGGGCAGACCACCGGTGATGTCCCGGAGCTTACCGATGACGCGGGGGATCTTCACGATCACCTGGCCGGCCTTGACGGCTTCGTCACCGTCTACGCTGATGTGCGAGCCTACCGGAAGGTTGTAAGACTTCACTTCCTTGGCGCCTTCGACCAGCAGGGCGGGTATCTTGGTCTTGTCTTTTGTTTCGATAACGACCTTTTCGCGGTGGCCGGTTTGCTCGTCGGCCTCTTCGCGGTAAGTAACGCCTTCGATGATGTTCTCGAACTTCACCGAACCGGGTACTTCGCTCACGATGACGTTGTTGAAGGGGTCCCAGGTACAGATCACGTCACCCTTGGCAACCTTTTGACCGTCTTTCACATTCAGCGTCGCCCCGTAGGGGATGTTGTTGGTGATAAGGAGGCGGTCGTTCTTCACGTCCATGATCCGGAGCTCACCCGTACGGCCGATGACGATCTGGATCTTGTCGCCTTCGTTGTTTTCGGTTTGTACGGTACGCAGACCGTCGAACTGGACGGTCCCTTCGAACTTGGCCAGCATGGTGGACTCGACCGAAGCGGAACCGGCGACACCACCCACGTGGAAGGTACGCAGGGTCAGCTGGGTACCGGGTTCACCGATGGACTGGGCGGCGATGATACCGACGGCGTCACCCTTCTGGGCGATATAGCCCGTGGCGAGGTTCTTACCGTAGCACTTCACGCACACACCGCGCTTGCTTTCGCAGGTCAGCACCGAGCGGATTTCGACGGTGTCGATACCGCTGTGCTCGATCTCCTGGGCGATCTCTTCGGTGATGTGGTCACCGGCCTTGAGGATCAGCTTGTCGTTCAGCGGATCGTATACATCATGGACCGAGGTACGCCCGATGATACGGTCGTACAGCGGTTCGACGATTTCTTCATTGTCCTTCAGGGAAGAAGTGGCAATACCGCGAAGGGTACCGCAGTCTTCTTCGGTGATCACCACGTCCTGGGCGACGTCTACCAGACGGCGGGTCAGGTAACCGGCGTCGGCCGTTTTGAGGGCCGTATCCGCCAGACCCTTACGGGCGCCGTGTGTGGAGATGAAGTATTCCAATACGTTCAGACCGTCCTTGAAGTTGGACAGGATCGGGTTTTCGATGATTTCCGAACCGGTCGAACCGCTCTTACGAGGCTTGGCCATCAGACCGCGCATCCCGGCAAGCTGTTTAACCTGTTGTTTGGAACCGCGGGCCCCGGAGTCCAGCATCATAAACACGGAGTTGAACCCTTGTTTGTCCGAGGCCATTTCACGGATCAGGGTTTCGGTCACCTTGGTATCCACGCGCGACCAGATGTCGATAATCTGGTTGTAACGTTCATTGTTGGTGATCAGACCCATATTATAGTTGTCCCACACCTCGTCGACTTCGCCCTGGGCGGATTCAACCATCTCGTGCTTGATTTCCGGGATGGTCAGGTCGAGCACATTGAACGACAGACCACCGCGGAATGCTGTGCGGAAACCCAGTTGTTTGATGTCATCGAGGAACTTCGCGGTCTGGGGGACGTCGGTCCATTTGATGATGTTCCCGATGATTTCGCGCAGGTTCTTTTTGGTCAGCAGGGCGTTTACGTAGCCTACTGCCTTGGGAACGTTCTGGTTGAAAATCACGCGGCCGACGGTCGTCTCGATGATCTTCCTCGAGATGTGCCCGTCGTCGCTGCGGACATCGGCCTTGACCTTGATCCAGGCGTGGAGGTCGACGCGGTTTTCGTTGTACGCGATGATTACCTCTTCGGCGGAATAGAAAGCCATGCCTTCCCCGCGAACGATTTCGGTCGCGGTTGTCTTCCGTCCCTTCGTAATATAATACAGACCCAAGACCATGTCCTGCGAAGGCAGGGTGATCGGGGTCCCGTTCTGCGGGTTGAGGATGTTGTGGCTGGACAGCATCAGCAGCTGGGCTTCCAGGATAGCAGCGTTGCTCAGGGGCACGTGCACGGCCATCTGGTCACCGTCGAAGTCGGCGTTGAACGCCGAACAGACGAGCGGGTGGAGCTGGATGGCTTTACCCTCGACCAGTTTGGGTTGGAAGGCCTGGATGGACAACCGGTGCAGCGTCGGGGCGCGGTTCAGGAGGACCGGGTGACCCTTCAGCACGTTTTCCAGGATGTCCCAGATGATGGCTTCTTTTTTATCGACCAGCTTGCGGGCCGACTTCACGGTCTTGACGATACCGCGTTCGATCAGCTTACGGATGATGAACGGTTTGAAGAGCTCGGCCGCCATGTCTTTGGGCAGACCGCACTCGCTTAATTTCAGCTCCGGACCCACTACGATGACCGAACGGCCGGAGTAGTCGACGCGCTTACCGAGCAGGTTCTGACGGAACCGGCCTTGTTTCCCTTTGAGCACGTCGCTCAGGGACTTCAGCGCGCGACCGCCTTCCGCCTTGACGGCGTTGGACTTACGGCTGTTGTCGAAGAGGGAGTCGACGGCTTCCTGGAGCATGCGCTTTTCGTTCCGCAGGATGACCTCGGGCGCCTTGATCTCGAGCAAACGCTTCAGACGGTTGTTGCGGATGATCACGCGGCGGTAGAGGTCGTTCAGGTCGGAGGATGCAAAACGGCCGCCGTCCAGGGGGACAAGCGGGCGAAGTTCCGGCGGGATGACGGGGATGTATTGCATCACCATCCATTCCGGGGAGTTTTCGATGCGATGACCTGCCTCGCGGAATGCTTCCACAACGCTTAGCCGCTTCAGGGCGTCCGCTTTCCGTTGCTGGGAAGTCTCGGTGGCGGCGGCGTTACGCAGGGAATAGCTGAGCGCATCGAGGTCGATGCGGCCCAGCATGTCGTGGACGGCATCGGCTCCCATCTTGGCGATGAACTTATTGGGGTCGTCGTCAGGCAGGTATTGGTTATCCTTGGGCAATGCGTCCAGGATGTCCAGGTATTCCTCTTCCGTCAGCAGGTCGCCGGGGTTCTGGCCCTTGTCCACCCGGATACCCGGCTGGATGACCACGAAGCGTTCATAATAGATGATCGACTCCAGTTTCTTGGAGCTAACGCCCAGCAAATAACCGATTTTGTTTGGCAGGCTCTTGAAGTACCAGATGTGTACTACAGGGACCACTAGCTTGATGTGGCCCATGCGTTCGCGCCTTACCTTCTTCTCGGTCACTTCCACACCGCAGCGATCGCACACGATACCTTTATAGCGAATACGCTTGTACTTGCCGCAAGCGCATTCATAGTCTTTTACCGGCCCGAAGATCCGCTCGCAGAACAAGCCGTCCCTTTCCGGCTTGTAGGTACGGTAGTTGATCGTTTCGGGCTTCAATACTTCCCCGTAGGACCTTTCCAGGATGCTGTCCGGAGAAGCCAGGCCTATCGTAATCTTCGAAAACGTAGCCTTGGGACGATTATCTTTCTTGAGTGCCATATGCCGAATTAATGTCGTTAAAAAATGTGCCGTGGGGCCTATTCAAACTTCAGATCCAACCCTAAACCGCGCAACTCGTGCACGAGCACGTTGAAGGATTCGGGTACGCCCGGACGCGGCACGTTCTCGCCCTTCACGATCGCTTCGTAGGTCTTGGCCCTGCCGATGATGTCGTCGGACTTGATCGTCAGCAGTTCCTGCAGGATGTTGGAGGCGCCGTAGGCTTCCAGGGCCCAGACTTCCATTTCCCCGAAACGCTGGCCACCGAACTGGGCCTTACCACCGAGCGGCTGCTGGGTAATGAGGCTGTACGGCCCGATCGAACGGGCGTGCATCTTGTCATCGACCATGTGGTGGAGCTTGATGATATAGATGATCCCTACGGTCGCTTTCTGGTGGAAGCGTTCCCCGGTTTCACCGTCGTACAGGTATGTGTGACCCATCGTCGGGATGCCGGCCTTGGTGCAGAACTCGGAGATTTCCTCTACCGAGGCCCCGTCGAAGATCGGCGTGGCGAACTTGTCGCCCAGCTTTTCGCCGGTCCAGCCGAGGATCGTTTCGTAGATCTGGCCGAGGTTCATACGGGAAGGCACCCCGAGCGGGTTGAGGACGATGTCCACCGGCGTACCGTCTTCCAGGAAGGGCATGTCTTCGGCGCGAACGATCTTCGCGACGATCCCCTTGTTCCCGTGGCGGCCGGCCATCTTGTCCCCTACCTTCAGCTTACGCTTGACGGCCAGGTATACCTTGGCGAGCTTGAGAACGCCCGCGGGCAGTTCGTCCCCGATGGAGATGTTGAACTTCTCGCGTTTGTAACGGCCCAGCTCTTCGTTGTACTTGATGTTGTAGTTGTGCAGGAGGGTGTTGATCGAGTCGTCGATCTTGGCATCACCGGTCCAGCCCAGGGGGTTGACGTTCTGGTAATCGATCCCCGCCAGGTTCTTCTGGGTGAATTTGGCGCCTTTACCGATCAGCATTTCCCCGAAGTTGTTGGTTACCCCGGCGCTGGTGTGGTCCTTGAGGAGCGTCAACAGCTTGCCGAGGAGGACTTCCAGGAGCTCCTTGGTGTTACCCTCGTGTACCTTTTCCACTTTTTCCAGGGCGGCCTTTTCACGGACCTTCCCGTTCTTGTCTTTCTTGGCGCGTTGGAAGAGCTTCTTGTTGATCACCACGCCTTCGGTGCCCGCGGGCGCCTTGAGCGAAGCGTCCTTGGCGTCGCCGGCCTTGTCGCCAAAGATCGCGCGGAGCAGCTTTTCTTCCGGGGTCGGATCGGATTCGCCCTTGGGGGTGATCTTACCGATCAGGATGTCGCCTTCTTTGACGTGGGCGCCGATACGGATAACCCCGTTCTGGTCGAGGTCCTTGGTGGCCTCTTCCGAAACGTTCGGGATGTCCGGGGTCAGTTCCTCTTCACCCAGCTTGGTATCGCGGACTTCAAGCTCGAATTCCTCGATGTGTACCGACGTGAACAGGTCCTGGCTCACCACCTTCTCCGAGATCACGATGGCGTCCTCGAAGTTGTACCCCTTCCAGGGCATGAAGGCCACCTTCAGGTTCCGGCCCAGGGCCAGTTCCCCGTCGCGGGTGGCGTAGCCTTCGGTGAGGAAGTCGCCTTCTACGACGTGCTGTCCCTTATGGACGCAGGGCCTGAGGTTGATACAGGTGCTCTGGTTGGTCTTGATGAATTTGGTGAGGCGGTATACTTTCAGGTCGTCTTCAAAAGAGACCAGCTTTTGTTGTTCGTTGCGGTCGTAGCGGACATGGATTTCGTTGGCATCCACGAACTCTACTACGCCTTTCCCTTCAGCGTGGATCTGTATGCGCGCGTCACGGGCGGCCTTGGCTTCCAGCCCGGTACCGACGATGGGTACTTCGGGACGGATCAGGGGTACGGCCTGGCGTTGCATGTTCGATCCCATCAGGGCGCGGTTGGCGTCATCGTGCTCCAGGAAGGGGATCAGCGAGGCGCTGAGACCCACGATCTGGTTGGGGGCGACGTCCATGAATTCCACTTCGGCCTTGTCCAGGATGGGGAAGTCCCCGGTTTCGCGGGAACGGACCTTTTCTTCCAGGATATGCCCCTTGTCGTCCATTTCGATGTTCGCCTGGGCGATCTTGGCGGTATCTTCTTCTTCCGCGCTCAGGAAGGTCAGGTGCTTCGTATCGACCTTACCGTCCTTTACCACGTGGTAAGGAGTCTCGATAAAGCCCATCTCGTTCACCTTGGCGTGTACGCAAAGGGTGGAGATCAGACCGATGTTCGGCCCTTCCGGGGTCTCGATCGTACACAGACGGCCGTAGTGGGAGTAGTGTACGTCGCGGACTTCGAAGCCGGCGCGTTCGCGCGACAGACCGCCGGGCCCGAGCGCCGAGATACGACGCTTGTGCGTGATTTCGGACAACGGGTTGGTCTGGTCGAGGAACTGCGACAATTGGCTTGTTCCGAAGAACGAATTGATCACGGAAGACAACGTACGCGCGTTGATCAGGTCCACCGGGGTGAACACTTCATTGTCGCGGACGTTCATCCTTTCGCGGATGGTACGCGCCATACGGGCCAGACCCACGCCGAACTGGGCGTAGAGCTGTTCGCCCACCGTACGCACCCGGCGGTTGCTCAGGTGGTCGATGTCGTCGATTTCCGCCTTGGCGTTGGTCAGACGGACCAGGTATTTGATGATCTCGATGATGTCTTCCTTGGTCAGCGTCTTCTGGTCCAGTTTGTAGTTCAGGCCCAGCTTACGGTTGATCTTGTACCGGCCGACTTCGCCGAGGTCGTAGCGCTTGTCGCTGAAGAACAGCTTGTCGATGATACCGCGCGCGGTCTCGTCGTCCGGTGCATCGGCCCCGCGCAGCTGGCGGTAGATGTGCTGGACGGCCTCCAGTTCGGAGTTCGACGTATCCTTGTTCAGGGTGTTGTAGATGATAGCGTAATCACCGCTGACTTCTTCCTTTTGCAGGAAGACGGTCTTGATCCCCATTTCCACCATGGTCTCGATAGCGTTCTTGTCCAGGACGGTATCGCGCTCCATGACGACCTCGTTCCGTTCCAGGCTCACGACTTCACCGGTGTCCTCATCTACAAAGTCTTCCACCCAGCTCCGCAGGACGCGGGCGGCCAGGCGTTTGCCCAGGTACTTCTCCAGGCTCTTCTTGTCGGCCGGCACTTCGTCGGCCATCCCGAAGAGCTCCAGGATGTGCTTGTCGGTTTCGTAGCCGATGGACCGGAGCAGCGTGGTGACCGGGAATTTCTTCTTACGGTCGATATACGCGTACATCACATTGTTGATGTCCGTGGCGAACTCCATCCACGCGCCCTTGAAGGGGATAACGCGGGCTGAATAGATCTTCGTGCCGTTCGGGTGGACCGACTGGCCGAAGAATACACCGGGAGAGCGGTGCAGCTGGGAGACCACGACGCGTTCCGCACCATTGATGATGAAGGTACCGCGGGGGGTCATATAAGGGATGTTGCCCAAAAACACGTCCTGGACGATCGTTTGAAAGTCCACGTGCTCTTCGTCGTTACAGCTCAGGCGAAGTTTTGCTTTCAGGGGAACGGCGTAGGTCAGCCCGCGTTCCATACACTCCTCGATGGAGTAGCGGGGCGGATCAACGAAATAATCGAGGAACTCCAACACGAAGATGTTCCGGGTATCCGTAATGGGAAAGTTTTCCTTGAAAACCCGGAATAAACCTTCGACGTTGCGCTTGTCAGGAGTTGTTTCCAACTGGAAAAAATCCTTAAAGGACTGCAACTGGATTTCCAGCAGATCCGGCGTTTCCGCCAGGTGCTTGGCCTTACCGAAGTTGACCCTGTTGTTCACTTGTGTTGATGACATATTGTTAAAAACGCGTTTTCGTTTTAATTAGGACGTACACAAAACAATCAAGCCCATATTTTGGGTAAAATATGGGTCACTGAAAATCAATGCTTCATGACTGAATTCTGTCGTTCAAGATGTATTAGGCCTAACGTAAAGGATCGCAAAGATAATAATTTCCAAAAAAATAACCAACATTTTATGGTCATTTTACCCCCTTGGCGGTGTCTTTTGGCCCCGCCCCCGGTTGGTACCCCTCCATCAGCCGGATAACCATCGCCTGGGTCCGTTTTTCGGCGTCCCGGGCCGGGATGTCTACCGCCCGGTTGGCGATGCCCTCCCAGAGCAGCAGGCGCTTATCCCGGTCGATCACATCGATGATCAGGGCCCCGTAGGCCAGCTGAGGCTCTTTGGGGGGCGACGGCCCCCCCGCAACCGGCGGTCCCCCGGCGCCCGGCGGGGCGGTATCCAACGGATGGCGCTGGCTGTCGGCTGTCCGCGCCGCCCGTTTCGGGTGAACCACCCACCCCGAGTCCAGCTGGTGGAGCAGGCTATCCGGCAGGAGCGTCCCGACGATTTCCCCCGGCCCCTCCCCCGCGGGCCGTATTGTCCCCCCGTGGAACAACCGGTACCAGTCGTTGAGCGGCCGTCCCGCCATCTGTCCTGCCCGGCTGCTGTCGACAGACACGATGTTGACCAGCAGGTCGGCGGTGGCGTCCCCGGGCGTCAGCCCCTTTTTGACCATCTGGGCCCTGGTTTCCGACACGATCCACTTCCGGTTGAACGCAGTCAGCGACGTACCGGTGTCGGAAACGGGGTTGATCGAAAATGTCTGGTAAACCCGGTTCGGGGCGTGGTGATACCGGGACGTATACCCGGGACCGTACGAAGCGGTTTTGGGGGCGCGGCAGGCGGCCAGACCGAGGGCAAGGACAATATATAGACGGGTCCCCATGCCCTTATCTGTACAAAATCGGTGCCGTTCGCCCCTTACAATGCCGACTCCCGCACCACGAGTTCCCCCGGCAGGAGGTGATGGGCGTTGTTTTTGAGCCCGCTCTTGATCTCTTCCAGGAGAATGGTCATGGCGGTGCGACCGATATCCTCCACCGGCTGGGCGAGCGCGGTTATGCTGGGCGTATGCAGCCGGAAGATGTCATGGTCGTCGAAGCTGACAAAAGCCATCTGGTCCGGCACCTTCAATTTCAGCTTTTTGAGGCACTCCAGCCCCAGTATACCGAGATAATTGGTCAAAAAGAAAACGGCCTCCTTCTTTGGACCGCCCTCCAGGAAATCGGCCACCAGCTCCAGCGCCTTTTCCCGGGACGCTTCAAAGGGGATGGTCCTCACCAGCTCTTTCCGGTACGGTATCTTGGAGGCCTTCAGGGCGTCCTTATAGCCGCTCATACGCTGTTCCATGTTGATCATGGACAGATCCACCGTTACCACGCCGATTTGCGTGAACCCACGGCCGACGAGGCGGGTAATCGTATCGAAAACCGACTTGTAGTTGTCTACCAGGACGTAGTTCGTCGCCAGGTTGGCGAAATACCGGTCCACGAGCACCACTGGTTTCCCCGCGGCGATCAGCTTCTCGATGTCGGCCTCCAGCCCCTCGGTCGGGGTAATGATGTACCCGTCCACCTGGCGGTCCTGGAGCATCTGAATCAGCTCCTTGGCCTTTAAGGTATTGTTCTCCGTGCTACAATAGAGCACCTTGTAATTGTACTTCTTGGCCTCGTCCTCGATGACCTTGGCCAGGTTGCCAAAGAAATGGTTCGAGATGTTCTCCACGATCAGACCCAACGTGTGTGTCTTCCCGGTCCTCAGACCCCGGGCCAGCTGGTTGGGCTGGTAGCCGAGTTGCTTGGCGAGTTTGGTGATCTTTTTGGCAAGCGTGTCGCTGATGCGCATCTCTTCCGCTTTACCGTTGAGCACAAAAGAAACGGTCGCCGTAGAGACACCCGCTTTCTGCGCTATATCTTTAATAGACAATTTCTTCATGTATGAATGGCTCCGATCATGTAATTTATTAACTAATTCGAAAGTTTACAAATTCGTTTTAGTTAGCGGGTTTGGTGGGCCAAAGCACGCGCGTACCTCCGGTGCGCGCCCCCCCGGAAAGCAAGAGGAGCCACCCATGCGGGTAGCTCCTCGTATAGAAATTTATAAGGGGCCCTTATTTGATCTCTACGTCGGCGCCGGCTTCCTTCAGCTTGGCGGCCAGTTCCTCGGCTTCTGCCTTGGAGATGCCTTCCTTTACGGGCTTGGGAGCGCCGTCTACCAGGTCCTTGGCTTCCTTCAGACCCAGGCCGGTCATTTCCTTTACGATCTTCACGACACCCAGCTTGCTGGCGCCGCCGCTCTTCAGGATCAGGTCGAAAGAGGTCTTCTCTTCTACCTTGGCGGCTCCGCCACCACCGCCGTCGGCGGCTACCACTACTGCTGCGGCTGCGGGTTCGATACCGTAGTCGGCTTTCAATACGTCGGCCAGTTCCTGTACTTCTTTAACAGTCAGGCCTACCAGTTGTTCTGCGAGTTCTTTTACGTTTGCCATGTTATTAAATTTTTAGCGTTTATAAATTCCACCTTCATAGCCCCCGCAAAAAATCATCAGGGAAGCTCCGGTGGATACATATACTGTCTTATTCGGCGGCGGGCGCTTCGGCAGCGCCAGCTTCCGGGGCTCCGGCTTCGACGCCGGCGGCTTGTTTCTCGTGGTGGTGCAACAGGGCGGCCAGTACGCGCTTAGCGGGCGACTGGAGGAGCCCGATGACTTCCCCGATGAGCTCTTCCTTGGACTTGATCTTGGTCAGGGCCTTGAGGTTTTCATCCCCGGTGTACACGTCACCGTTGATGAAGGCGGCCTTCAGCTCCGGCTTCTGCAGGTTCTTTTCGCCGCGGAAGGACGTCAGGATCAGGGCCGGCTCCTTGGCGTTCTCGGAGAACATCAGGGCCGTCACATTGTGCAGTGAGTCGTAAACCCCGGCGTATTTCTGGCTGTCCAGGGATTCCAGGGCCTTCCTGATGAGGGTGTTCTTTGCCACCTTCATTTCGACATTCTTGTCGAAGCAGGCGCGACGAAGCTTGGATACCTGCTCTACGGTCAGGGATTCGGTATCCGTGACGTAGAAGTTATTATATTGAGAGAACTTGCCCTTCAGGACTTCGATCACCTCGTTCTTTTGCTCTTTTGTCATTGTAAGTCGTTTTAGTTAGTTACCGATTTGGTATCGATCATGATACCGGGGCTCATCGTGGACGCCATGGAGAGACCCTTCAGGTAAGTACCCTTAGCCGTTGCGGGTTTCAGCTTGACGATAGCATTGATGAGCTCCTGGCTGTTTTCACTGATCTTGTCCGTACCGAAGGAAACCCTTCCGATGGACGCGTGGATGATACCAGCCTTGTCTACTTTAAACGCGATCTTACCACCCTTTACCTCGTTTACGGCGGCGGCGACATCGTTGGTTACCGTACCGGTCTTGGGGTTGGGCATCAGGTTGCGGGGGCCGAGGATTTTACCCAGCTTACCGATCTTGGGCATGACGGAGGGCGTGGCGATGATCACGTCCACGTCGGTCCAACCGCCTTCGATCTTGGTGATGAACTCGTCCAGGCCAACGAAGTCGGCGCCGGCGTTCTTTGCGTCGTTTTCTTTTTCGGGGGTGCAAAGAACGAGTACCTTTTTGGTCTTACCCGTGCCATGAGGCAGGGTTACCGTGCCGCGGACGGCCTGGTCGGCCTTTTTGGGGTCGACGCCGAGACGGATATGAAGGTCGACGGAGCTATCGAATTTGGTGCAGTTCACCTCTTTTACCAGGGAACTCGCTTCTTTGAGTGAATACAGTTTGCTCTGATCCACTTTGCCTTGGGCTGCTTTTCTTTTCTTTGTAAGTGCCATGTGTCAGGTCTTTTGAGATGAACAATTAGTTTTCCCAGGGGGCTTTACCATCCACGGTGATACCCATGCTGCGGGCCGTACCGGCTACCATGCGCATGGCGCTTTCTACCGTGAAACAATTCAGATCGCTCATCTTGTCTTTTGCGATGGCTTCCACCTGGGTCCAGTTCACCTTTCCGACCTTGTTCCGGTTGGGCTCTTTGGAACCGCTTTGCAGTTTGGATGCTTCCAGCAGTTGTACGCTGGCGGGAGGGGTCTTGATGACGAAGTCGAACGACTTGTCGGCGTAGACCGTGATCAAAACGGGCAGTACCTTGCCGATCTTGTCCTGGGTCCTGGCGTTGTACTGCTTGCAGAATTCCATGATGTTCACACCTTTGGAACCCAGAGCAGGACCTACGGGAGGAGCGGGGTTGGCCTGGCCACCCTTGACCTGGAGTTTTACGTAACCTGTGATTTCTTTTGCCATTATAAATGGTTTTTGGTCATAACGTCCCGGCGACCCGGAGGTATGGGACTCCCAAAATTGGGACGGCAAAGGTAGGAATTATATCATTCCAGCACAAATTTAAACTGCTGGTTCGTCCCTCCGTTGGCCGACCAGATCTCGATTTTGGTGCCGTTGGCGGTACCGTGGGCATAAACATCCATATTGGAAGAAGGCGCGCAGGCCGGCGACAGGGTGTTGTATCCCCCACCGGCGGGCGTAACTTTCCATTTCTGGGCGGTGGACCCGGTGTAGGGCTCGATCACGATCCTGGTACCGTTGCCCGTACCCGAGGCGCTGTCGGTCAGGGCCATGCTGGCGTTGTTACCCGCCTGGAATTCATAGTAACCACCGGGAAGGGCGATCGCCTTCCAAACCTGGTTGGGCGAGACCGGTGAATTGGGCGTCCACAGTTCAACCGGCGTACCGGCCGTCGTCGCGCCGCCGGTGATGTCGAGCACGCTCGATCCATTCACGCCCGCCACGATGTGGAAGCTGGAGTCCGGGGTGATGCCCGTCCCGTCCCCGAAATACATGTCCACCTCACCATTGGTGGCGCTGTTGTTCACCACGACGGTGTTGAGCAGGGACGGCGTCACCGGCACGCTGCCGCCACCCGGCGTCCAGTGGAGGCTGTCGGGGGCCGAACCCGTCCTCATGGCCACATCGATGGCGGTGAACTGCATAAACGGCTGGTTGGGCCACTGCGCCAGGATCTGGGTGTAGGCTTCCAGGCACAGTGCCGGGTCCGTCGCCTCGCTCGTCCTTGTTATATTCACGTCGGCCGCGGAATAGCCGGTGAAGCTTTCCTTGTAGTTCCAGGTCGTGTCATTCGGGTTGGATACGAAGGTAATGACGCCGGTCAGCTGCGTGCCGGGTGTCACCCGCACAAAGGTCCCATGGAAATACTGCCCCTCGGTAAAGTACCAGTTGGCGATGGTATAGGCATTTCCATAGCCCTGGTCGTACTGGAGCACCGGCTGGAGGGCGCCCCCGTCAAGCGCGTTCCAGTAGAAAATAGTGACCGGGTTGGTCGTGTCGAGCGGGAAGTTGGGCACCAGCCAGTTGGTCGACAGGCTTTTGATGCCCGACAGGCTTGCAGACGTGTAATAAGAGCCTTCATTCCTGCCCGAGGCGCCCGTCGTGCCAAAGGTCGGGTTTGTGCCAAACGTCGTGACGGCGGCTACGGACTCACCTCTCAGCGCACGGGCGAAAGCGTAAGGGTCGGTCGCCGCCCGGTCGTCCGCGGAGGGAACGCCCAAGTCTTCGACGAGGCGGCCGGTATTCATGTTTACGAGTTGTAGCCGGCCGCCGACGATCTTGGCGATGGTATGGTTGTCGACGGCATGTACGCGCGACGCAGGCAGCGCCCCATACGGCGTTTGTACGGTGGCCCCATTGGAAGCCGGTTCTGCCGCTTCCGTCGCGTGTTGTTGTTTGGAACAGGCCGCCAGCGACAACGCGGCGGCGAGGACGACGATTTGGTTATGCTTCATATGTTAGGTTTCCATTAATATATGTTATCCTAACATTATTTGCAATAGGCGTGAAACCGGCTACCGTAGCGCAATCGGTTGAAATATCCGGTCAACCGATTGCGCTATTTTTTAATCTTAAGGCAGCTTCAAAAAATCGATATCCGGGGCCTTCCCCGTCGGAGGCCGCTGGATCGGATCCCTGAGGCTCGTATTGCCTATATCCCGGAATCCGCCGGTGTACATATAAAAAAAGCCGTTTTCCACACCGGCACCATAGTCATAACGGGGATGATTCAAGGGGCTGGCGGTCGTCGTCAACAGACAATCTTTCATCTCTATCCAGGTACCCGACGACGTGCATACCCATTGGTTGCCATAGTCGGCTTTGAAGTAGTCGTCCCCGTTCGGTCCGAAATTCTCTACGAAGGAATATAAACCGGACAGTAATTTACCGCCCGTTTTTGCTTTATCCCATTCAGCGATCAATCTCCATTCCCCGTTCTCAGGAGCAAAATAGTACGCCGTATAGATGGTATGATCCACTTTGGGCCTCGCCCCCACCAGCAGTTTGTAAGTCGTCCCGTTCTTCCAGGCGAAGGTCAGGTGGCTGTGTCCCCCGGATCCCTCATTCCCGAACTCACCGGTAAAAACGTCCTTCCCTTTGCGGATGAGCGTAACCGCATAGTCAGCAGGGATTTCCTTGGGGTCGTTCGTACTATAGTCGCTCCAGATCGAGAAGATGAATCGCCGTTCGGTACCGGAATTCACCTGAATGCCCATGTACCCTCCTGAAAAGCCATTGGTCATATAATAGGCATTTCGGGAATTTACACCCGACGGAACGCATACCTCGGAATAAAACCAGGCTATTGCGCTGTCCGCCGGACTCGCGTACCATAAATGGGTGGCCGGCGCGCCCCTGTATTCTTTGTTGTTGTATTCCAGATTGGCGGACGCTGGCCCAGACAATATGACCGACCGGATATCGGGATAGTACTTTCCTGTCTTCGAAATCCCCCTGATCTCGATGCAGTGATAACGCGCATCCGGCACGTCGAAATCGCCGACCGGCAGCACCACGTAATCGCTACCCCCGGGGACCTTGAGCGTATAGCCTTTACCCGAACTATCCAATCGCACGGAAAGTTTGCTGTCCCCGGCAGTTGCCTTTAGACGCAAAGCCACACTAAGCACGCCGATGGTTCGCGGGGCGAAATATGTCCTGCTGAACAAATACGCATCGTCCCAACCGGTTAGGCCCTGCTCATCGATCAATCCATGTTTACTGGCTATGCCGCCTTCATCGTCCGTATGCGGGTAGATATATCCGTTGCTGTATAAAGTCACCTCCACCTGCGCGAAAACCGACAGCGGAGCGAGCATTAAGAAAAACGCCAGTTTGTATATCATCATTTGTGCGTAAGGTCAGGGAATTGCATGGTGATGGAATAAACTCCCGGTATCCACAACCGGAACGGCAACCTCGGGTTTGCGCTCCATTCGCCGTCGGGATACCCTGACACCGAGAAGAACTGGGTCGGTATCCGGTAATAGAGGTTGTACCCGTTCCCTAACGACGTAAAGGGGAATGGCGTAAGCGCATATTGAAACAACATCGCCG
Organism: Dinghuibacter sp.; assembly: GCF_035492835.1. Classification (NCBI taxonomy): domain Bacteria; kingdom Pseudomonadati; phylum Bacteroidota; class Chitinophagia; order Chitinophagales; family Chitinophagaceae; genus Dinghuibacter; species Dinghuibacter sp. Next base: position 14,983 of record NZ_DATJIY010000032.1, on the reverse strand, counting down.
TATCGGTATAGGTGTAGCTGTTGGTATAGTTTTCAAAACACTGCAGGTACGGCGGGATCGGGTTTACCCCGCTGTTCGGCCGCTGGACGATCTCGCCCTTTTTCGGATCGAACGGAGTGCCGTTCTTATCTATCATTTTCAGGACGATCAGGTTGGGTGAATCCGCCAGGTATTGGATCGTGATAATGGGGTTGGCCGCGTTCGCAGTCACGGACTCGTTACCGACCTTGAATAGCTTGTCGTATGTCGTGCCGAGATCGGGAACGGATTGATAGGCGGGTGCATCCACGAGGGTGATGGAGACGAGGTTGTGGAACATTTCGATACCTGCGATGTTCGATATTTTCTCGTCCAGCGAATAAGTCCCCGCTGGCAGGTTGATGGTCGCGAAATTACCCGTTATGACACCGCTGTTCGCGTTGAGTGTAATCGGCGGCAACTGCTGCACCTGTTGTTTGGCCGTTATTTGGTCCAGCGTGGTATCCGTGGCCGAATTGTAGGCGGCCTTCCAGGTGGTCACCGGGTATGTTTTGAAAAATATATTGTCCATGACGTTCCCCGCGGAATCATAGACATGCTCGAGCGTGATATTCAGCGGCTGCGAGGACCCGTCCGGATTTACCGCGTCGGAGTTGTACACACGTCCCTTCGAAATCACATAGTTGCTCTGCAGGTATTGGATATTGGGGCTTAGGAAGCCTTTTGCGTACTTGGTACAGGACGACGCGAAAAAGACCGCGCCGAGCAGGAGGTATATGTAAAGTCTCATACGTGGCTATTGAATGGTTCCAAAAAAGAATAAGACGTGGCTGTTCTCCAGGACGTCTAGCATCCCGGTGTTGGTTTGTATACCCGACGTCTGGCACAAGGTATGTACCCCGACATTGGTCGGTATGTCGGGTGCATCGATGGGAATCGGCGGCGTCCCCCACAATTGGGTGAAGTAAACGACCTGCGGAACATTGGAGACATAGGTGGAGTAGCCGAGGTTGGGGTCCTTGGTATACTCGTAGGAAACGAGCACCGAGTCGCCGCTCAGTCCCGTATGATACAAAGCGCCATTGTTCGTGAGGCTGCTGAAGGACAGCTGTTGATGGACAATGTACATCAACAGCGAGTCCTTCACCCGGTCCAGGTCGTATTTAAGGAGGGTATCGAGCGTATATTTCTGGAAGGGATCGATGTTCTGCACCAGGGCAGTCCGGGCCGCCAGGTAGTTATCGATGGCCCGATCCGTCGGGGCGAAGAAAGTGATGCCCGGCTCATTGATCGAATCCTTCAGGCCCGCTGCGTCAATCAACAGGATCAACGTATCGAACTGGTGCATAGAATTGCCCTTGAGGTAGTCATAGGTAGTCATGTTCACCTTGGGATTGGATTTCTGTCCGCCGGTGATATAGTCCTGTTTGCGGCAAGAAATAATCAAGCACAGCAGCGGTAACAGGTATAGGATGGAATTTTTTTTCATAATTTCTTTTTTGTGGGTGGCTATTTATTGCTCGACCAATAAGGGTTCTGCGTCAGGACGGGATCGAGGGAGAAAAGAGAGCCCAGGTCCAACGGCCAGTAATATCCTTTTTCCGAGACTCTGGCCGGAGGGAAATTGAGCACCTCGGTGAGCGAGTGTAGCACCGTATCAGTACGGATCATATCATAATAGGTTTGTCCTTCGCCGATCAGTTCCCGTGAGCGCTCGTTGAATATGGCCTGGACAAGATTCGTTTGGTCCATGGGTCCTGTATAGTCGCCGATGTTTGCCCGCTCTCTGGTCTGGTTCATCTCCGCCACGGCGGATGAGGTACCGCCGGTCATGGCCTGCGCTTCTGCATCCAGGAGCAGAATATCTCCCAACCGGAATAAAGCGAGGTTATTGCTGATATAAGCGTTGACCTCCTGGCCCGGGTTCTGATAAGCGAAGTTGGTATACTTCAGCAGGAGATACCCCTTGGGGTCTCCGCCGCTGGCATTAACATGCTTGAGGATCGTGTTGAACCGCAAGTCGGGGGACGTACCCGTCACATCCACGCCGAACAAGGTGTCGGTCAGCGTCTCGTCCGCCACCCACGCCGTCGCGGTCAATTGGTCGTCCAGGGAATCCTTAAGAAAAACAGAGAAAAAGTTGAATTGACCTTCCGTCCAACCGCTATAGTCGTTATACCCGTCGGCTGATGTCAGGAACTGGGGGTCGTTCGCGTCATAGAGCATCGCGATCTCCATGATATTCTCCGCCGAAGAGGACCCTTTCCAAAGATTCGTATAGGTCGCCGCCGGCTCCAGGCTATAGCCGCCGTTCTGGATCACCTGCTGGCAGGCGAGGTGCGCGTTCTTATAATCATGCCGCCAGGCATAGATGTGCGCCATCAGCGCGTAGACGGAACCCTTATTGGCACGTAGTACCTTACTGGGATCGCCCCCGGAAAACTGCAGGTAACCCGCCGCAGTCTCGAGGTCCGCCAGGCAGCTATCAAGCACGATAGATTCGGCGGTACGCGGGACAGGAGGGATATTGCCGTAGTCCACCTGGTCATAGGTACGGGTGACGTATACGGGGTCGCCCCAGTTACGGATCAGGAAGAAATAGCCCAGCGACCGCATGAACAGCGCTTCAGCGATATAACTGTTCCGGACGGTCGTATCCCCCGCGAAATCCGCGATCGGCATTTTGGGCACCTGCTGGAGGATTAGGTTACACTGTGCAAACAGGGTATAATACCGGGTCCAGTTGGTCAGGTCACCGAGATAGTCCGCGGTGGCGGTAAAATAGTCGGAGTTATTCTGGGGAGACAGCGGCGTGTAATTCCAGGCGGTGGAAGAAAAGATACCCGCCACGTAATCGCCATTGGTGAAGAATGCGTTGCTGCTGCGGATACAGATCCGGAATTGTCCGTACATGCTCAACGCGGCCTGTTCGACCGAGGCCTGGGACGTCCAGAATTCCGAACCGTACGTGGAATCGATGGGCCCCTTGTCGATGTATTTCTTGCAGGAGCCGAACACAAGGATCGACAGGATCAGCAGGCAGCTCAGGTTATATGAATAAGATCTACGCATTGTTTTTCGATTTAAAAAGTGACATCCAGGCCAAAGGTGAATTTGTGGGGTACCGGGTAGTTACCGCCGGTATAGATGCCCAGTTGGTTGACCGCCTCAGGGTCGGGCACCGTGGCATGAGTGAAAGTATAGACGTTGTCTACCGTACCGTAGATCCTGGCCCGGCTGATTTTCAGGTGCTGAATCCAGGACTCGGGCAGGCTGTACGCCAGGACGATGTTCTTGATCTTGAAAAAGGCGCCGTTCTCGTTGAACATCGTCGAAAAGGGCAGGAATTGGTAGAAGTTGGGACCATAGGGGTTCAATGCGGGGAATGAGGCGCTGTACGTTGAACCGCCCTTGGTCGCTTGTTGGGGCACCCAATAGTTCAGCCCGCTGAGGTTCGGCAACCAGTTGGCGGCCATGGCGTTGGCGGTTGACGAATAGTTGCCGGAAGGGAAACTGAAAACATCGGCGATCTGGCTCTGCTTGTAGATATTGACAATATCCCTTTTGCCACAAAATACACTGATAATACTCAGGGTGAAATTCTTGTAGGAGAAGTCGTTGATAAAGCCGCCGGTATATTTGGGGTTCGGGTTGCCGCTGGGGATCCGGTCACCGTAATTATCGCCGTTATTCTCTCCGCTCCATACGTCGTAGTCATGGTTCTGGTCGATCCAGATCGGGTAACCCGGTTGTACGGGATAGTAAGTCTTGAAATAGGTCAGCGGCTGGCCGGTGATCGGGTTGACAGGTATTTGACCTACGTTGTTATAGACGCCAGCGTACTTCATCTGGAACATTTCATATATGGGCTGACCCACGGAATATATGCGTCCAACACCATAGTAGTCATCGATCTCGAAGGAACGGTTGTTGTTGGGTAACCTGGCGATGATGTTCTTGTTGAAGGATAGGTTCAGGGTGGAGGTCCAATGGAACTTGCTCTTTTCGCCCAGGATATGTCCCGTCAGCGACAGGTCTAGACCGCGGTTGTCTACCCATAGGTCGTTGCCGTTGAAATCAATGCTTTGGTAGCCCGTAAAAAACGGCAGGTTGAAGGTGAAATAGTCCCCTTTCGTGGTCTTGTCATAGACGTCGGCCACTGCGTAGACGCGGCTGTTAAACAACTGGAATTCCAAGCCGATATCCTTCTGGTAAGTCCTCGACCAGGTCAGGTCGTCCTTGGTCAGGCCATTGGTAAAGCTGGGCGATACAGCCGTCCCGCCGCCATAGGTGCCGTTGACCGAATATGAATTATAAGGCGCGTAATAGTCGAGGGACTGTTGCCCTGCAAGGCCGTAGCTACCGCGTAGTTTCAGGAAGTTTACGTACCGTGTGACGCCCTTCATAAATTTCTCGTCGGAAATGATCCAGCCCAGCCCTGCAGAAGGGAATTTGCCCCACTTACTATTGGCGCCAAACCGGGAGGAAGCGTCCGCGCGGTCGGCCACGTAGGCGATGTATTTACCGTCGTAGTCGTACTGGACCTGTCCGGCGAAGGACAAAACCGCGGACGACTGATAGTCCGATTTCGCGGAAAGGTAGGTTTGTGGGATGCCGCTCACCACCTGTATGTCATTGGAGGGAACGTTATATCCCGATGCGCTGATGGTCTTGGCAATATCGTCGGTAAACTGTTGCGTCGCCGTCGCCACGAGGTGGTGGGAATGACCGCCACCCGCGTTAAAAGCGTGCGAATAGTTCAAGGAGTTCGAGGTGAAGTATTCAGTGAAATTGTTCGCGTCGGACTCGGCATAGGATGGCTGTGTGGTACCCTGTGAGGCCAACAGCGCATTTTGGTTGGATGGCTTGAAATAGTCCTTGTTGGCCAGGGCCACCGATACCGATCCCTGCGTTGTGAACCGCAATCCCTTCAGGATATCGTAGTTGATAATCAGCGACCCGTTGTACCAGTCGTTGGTATTTTGGTTCCGCAGGTTTCCGGCCAGCCCGAGGTAATTGGCGGAGTCAAACGCGTTCAGCCCGAAAAAGGAAGAAGGCAGGTTACCGCTATTGGCGCCGAAAGGCGTATTGTCGTCCGTGTTGGAGAGCTTAGACCCACGGTCGCGGTCGCTGTGAGACATGGACAACACCAACTGGGAATTGAGCTTAGGGCTTACCCGGAAGTCGAAGTTCCCCCGGATCGAGTAGCGCTTGAAATCGAAGTCCTTCATGACGCCCTGCTCATCGTAGTAATTCATGCTGATCCGGTAGTTCACCATTTCATTGGCCGCTGATACCGACAAATCGGTATTGTACACGGAAGCGTTCCGGTAGAACAGCCCCTGCCAGTCGGTGGCGTTATTGAAATAGGGATTCAGGCTATCCGTCAGCAGCTGGGGCAGTGTCGCGAAATTCGCATAGCTCCCATAGGTTTGTAATAACGCGAGCTTTTGTGCCCGCTCAGCGGAGCCCGTTACCGTTGGCAGCAATTTGGGCTCTTGTACCAGACCACCGTATGCGTTGACGTAAAATTCGGGCTTGCTGCTCCTGCCGCGTTTGGTTTTGATGTAAATGACGCCGTTCGCGCCCCGCGATCCCCAAGCCGCGGTAGCAGCCGCGTCTTTCTGCACGTCGATGCTTTCGATGTCGTTTACGTTAATGCCCGCCAGGAAATCCGTCCCGTTGGACGTTCCTGCCGCGTCCTGGTTGTAGGAAATGTCTTCGGGGTTGATGGGTACCCCATCGATGACATACAACGGGCCGCTGAGGGCGTGCGCCTGGTCGAGGTTACCGACGCCCTGGCTGACACGGGTGTTCCCCCGTACGGTGATCGTGGGGGAAACGCCGGGTTCTCCGGACGAGATCTCCACGTCCATACCGGGCACGCGCCCCTGTAACAGATTGTCGAAAGATGGAGATGGCAGGTTTTCAATGGCCTTGCCGCTGACCGACGATATCGACGTGGTCGTAGTACGCCTGGATTGGTTTTGCACACCGACCACCACGACGTCTTTCAGCGCTCCGTTGGAAAGGTCGTTACGCATTGTCAGCGCCAGTATCGTACGGTCGTTTAGCTTGATACGCTGCTTTACAAATCCAACGTAGCTGATTTCCAGGGAGGCCGAACCCGATGCGACCGTCAGCGTGAAACTGCCGGAGGCGTCTGTCGCCGTACCCCTTTGCGTTCCCACCTCCTTGACGGATACGCCCGTAAGTACCTGACCGTCCTCTCCCTTTACGGTGCCTTTTACCGTAAAGCCTCCCTGGGCGAAGGAAAGCATCGATAGGGATAAACATAACAGCAGCAAAATGAACTTCATACGTAACATCAGTTTTGGTAAATAAAGCGTCACCCCGACCCACCGGGCCGGGTATCATGGATACTTGAAGGTTTCAGGAAAGAGTACCTTTAGGTGACTTTGCTAAAAATAAGTTAAACCGACTGAGCTTGTATGTCTCCAAAACCGCCGCGGCAGCACCTTTTCCAGCGCAAACGATTGAAAAAAACGCTTCAACCGATTGCGCATTTTTCGGGTTTGCCCAAAATTGCGCAATCGATTGAACTATTATTTGCCGTTAATTTCTGATTAAATCTCATTTTTGTCTAAACCGCGAAGCCATGGAACAGAAGCAGCCCACCATAAAAGAGATTGCCCGCCGACTCAACATCTCCGTTTCCACGGTGTCCAGGGCTTTGCATAACCATCCCCGGATCGGTTTGCGTACCAAGATGCAGGTTCAGAAGCTCGCGCAGGAGCTCAACTACGAACCCAACGCGCTGGCCATTTCCTTCAAGCAAAAGAAGTGGTATACCATCGGCGTTATCCTGCCCGACCTGAACGAGCAATTCTTTTCACAGGCCATCAGCGCCATCGAGGACACGGCCACCGGGCAGGGGTATACGGTGCTGATCGGCCAGTCCCACGACTCCGTGGAGCGCGAGCGCGTGTTGGTGGAGGCCTTCCGCAAACACCGTGTCGACGGCATCATCTTATCCGTGTCCAAAAACACGGACGACTACCAGCACCTGGACGCGCTCGACAAATACAATATTCCCCTCGTCTATTTCGACCGCATCCCCCGGGGCGGGCAGGGCCCCTCCGTCTCCAGCAACATCCGTCACGGCGCCGAGCTGGCCGTCAACTACCTGATCGAAAAGGGGCATACCCGCATCGCCCTCCTCAAGGGACCCGGCAGCCTCATTGCCAGCGCCCAGCGTTTTGACGGCTATCAGCACGCGCTCAAGCAGCACGGCCTGGCGGTCGACGACAACCTCGTGAAGGAAATCGACCTCTCCGCCGAAGGCACCCGCACCGCGATAGCCGAGCTGCTGGCCCTGCCGGAGCGTCCCACCGCCGTCCTTTGTTTCAACGACTACGTATGTCTCGACGCCATCCAGTACGCGCGCAAGGAAAAGGTTCGGATCAATAAGGACATCAGTTTCGTAAGCTTCGCCAACCTGCCGATGTGCAACTTCCTGGACGTACCACCGTTAGCCTCGGTGGAGCAACACCCGTATCGCCAGGGGCAGCTGGCGGCTGAAATGCTGTTGGATATAGTGGAAAAACGAAAAACCGTTTCCGAGATAAAACCGGTCGTCCTGGACACCGAATTAAGGATTTTCTGATTTATCTTCACGGCCTATGTTTTCCCTGCATCAAAAAACGGCCGTCATCACCGGCGCCGCGAGCGGCATCGGCAAAGCCATCGCCGAAACCTTCGCCTCGGCAGGCGCCACCGTCCATGCCATCGACCTGAACGTCGCCGCCGGACCGCTTTCCCATCCCTGTAACGTAACCGATCAGGCCGCGGTAAACGCCACGATCGCCTCTATCCTTGGGCACTCCGGCAAGATCGATATCCTCGTCAACGCCGCCGGTATCGCCCACGTGGGCCGGCTGGACACCACCTCCGAAGAGGACTTCGACAAGGTCTTTGCCGTAAACGTCAAGGGCGTCTACAACATGATGCGCGCCGTCATCAAAGGGATGACCGAACACCACAGTGGCGTCATACTCAATATCGCCTCAATCGCCTCGACCGTTGGCATTCCGGACCGGTTTGCCTATTCGATGAGCAAGGGCGCCGTCCTCACTATGACCCTTTCCGTCGCCAAGGACTATATCGGCCAGGGCGTCCGCTGCAACTGCGTGTCGCCCGCCCGCGTCCACACGCCTTTCGTGGACGGCTTTATCGCCAAGAACTACCCCGGCCGCGAAGCCGAAATGTTCGACAAGCTGTCAAAGACCCAGCCCATCGGCCGGATGGCCCAACCCTCCGAAATCGGGGCGTTGGCGCTGTACCTCTGCTCCGACGAGGCGGGGTTCATTACCGGCTGTGATTACCCGATCGACGGGGGATTTATCAGACTCAATAATTAATCCACATGCAGCTCATTCGTTATGGCGCTACCGGCGCCGAGAAACCCGGCATCTACAAAGACGGCAAACGCTATTCCACCGCCGATTTCGGCGAAGACTATACCGAGCAATTCTTTGCCACCGACGGTCCTTCCCGGCTGCGCACGTGGCTTCCCGGTCGCACCCTCCCCGAAGTCCCCGCCACCGAGCGCTGGGCCTCCCCCATCGACCGCCCTTCCAAGATCATCTGCATCGGTCTCAACTATGCCGACCACGCACGCGAAACCAAAGCCGAGATCCCCAAGGAGCCCATCATATTCTTTAAATCGACCACCGCGCTCTGCGGTCCCAACGACCCCGTCTATATCCCCCGCAACAGCGAAAAGCTCGACTGGGAAGTGGAGCTCGCCGTCATCATCGGCAAACGCGCCACCTATGTCAGCGAAGCCGACGCCCTCTCTTATGTTGCCGGCTACGCCCTACACAACGACTACAGCGAACGCGCCTTCCAGATCGAACGCGGCGGCCAATGGGTCAAGGGCAAAAGCTGCGACAGCTTCGCCCCACTCGGCCCCTGGCTGGCAACACCCGACGAGATGCCTGCCCTCGACTCCCTCCGTCTATGGCTCACCGTCAACGGCAAGACCTTCCAGGATGGCAATACCTCGAACATGATTTTCAACGTCCCGTTCCTGGTCTCCTACGTGAGCCAGTTCATGACGCTCCTCCCCGGCGACGTAATTTCTACCGGTACTCCCGCCGGTGTTGGCCTCGGTTTTAAACCCGCCATTTACCTCAAAAAAGGCGACATTGTCGAGCTCGGCATAGACGGCCTCGGCACTTCGAAGCAAATAGTTACGCCGCTACCATAGACCTCGGAACCCCAGGCCCGAATGATGGTAGCGCGGGCACAAAAAAAAAGGAGCCCGAAAAGGCTCCCTAAAAACATATATCCAAGCGGCGAAATTACGCCAGCTTCTCTACCTGCATGTAGTTCAATTCCACCGGCGTCGCCCGTCCGAAGACTTTCACCGCGACCTTCAGCTTCTTCTTCTCGTCGTTGACCTCTTCGATCACGCCATTGAAGTCGTTGAACGGCCCGTCGATGATCTTGATGGTCTCGCCGACAATGAACGGTTCGCTCATCGTGACGCCCATGTCGGACATTTCGTCGACCTTGCCGAGCATCTTGTTGACTTCCGACTTACGCAGGGCGATAGGATCGTCCTTGCCAAGGAAGTGAATGACGTTCGTGGTATTTTTAATGGCGTCCCGGATGTCGTCGTTCATCTTGCCTACCACTACCTCGACAAATACATAGCCGGGGTAATAGTTCCGTTCGCGCATTACCTTTTTCCCATTCTGTACTTTCCAAACCTTTTCCATGGGCAGGAAAACCTGTTTGACCAGGTCGCCCCATCCGCTCCGGGAGATTTCCTTATCCAGGTACTCTTTCACCTTGCGCTCCTTGCCGCTGACGACGCGGAGCACATACCACTTGGTCTCCTTCTCTTTCTCTTTTACTTCCTGGTTTATAACCTCTTCCATCATTATATAATTGAGTAAAAGGCTTGCAGTATCCGGGATATGGCCGCGTCCATGACCCAAACCAGGAAGGTGATCAGCGCAGTAGCCCCCAGGACGATTGTCGTGGATTGTTGCAGCTGGGCCCAGGTCGGCCAGGTCACTTTCTCGACCAATTCGCGGTACGAGTCTTTACAATATGTGAGAATCTTGTTCATTTTCAACATCTTAACTGCACGGGCTCGCGGATTCGAACCACGATCAAAGGTTTTGGAGACCTCTATTCTACCATTGAACTAAGCCCGTAAATAGTCCGGACGGCACAAAGCCGTCCGGACAAAGATATGAATTTCCGACTATTTCAGGATCTCGGTTACCTGACCAGCGCCTACGGTACGGCCACCTTCGCGGATAGCGAATTTCAGACCTTTTTCCATGGCGATGGGGGCGATCAGCTTAACGGTCAGCGAGGTGTTGTCACCAGGCATGATCATTTCGGTGCCCGCGTTCAGCTCGACTTCACCGGTTACGTCCGTGGTGCGGAAGTAGAACTGAGGACGGTACTTGTTGAAGAAGGGCGTGTGACGGCCACCTTCTTCTTTGCTCAGTACGTATACCTCAGCCTTGAACTCGGTGTGCGGAGTGATGGACTTCGGTTTCACGATAACCATACCGCGACGGATGTCCTTCTTTTCAATACCGCGCAGGAGCAGACCGGCGTTGTCACCTGCCTGACCTTCGTCGAGGAGCTTCTTGAACATTTCAACACCGGTTACGGTGGAAGTCAGGGGCTCGGGGATCAGACCGACGATTTCGACGGGCTCACCAACCTTGATGATACCGCGCTCGATACGACCGGTGGCAACGGTACCGCGACCCGTGATCGAGAAGACGTCTTCCACGGACATGAGGAAGGGTTGGTCGATCGGACGGGGAGGCAGGGGGATGTAGCTATCTACAGCATCCATCAGCTGCTCGACGGCCTTTACCCATTTGTCTTCACCAGCGAGGGCGCCGGTAGCGGAACCCTGGATGATGGGGGTATTGTCGCCGTCGAAGCCGTAGGAGCTCAACAGTTCGCGGATTTCCATTTCAACGAGCTCCAGCAGTTCGGGGTCGTCAACAAGGTCAACCTTGTTCATGAAGACCACGATACGGGGAACGCCTACCTGGCGGGCCAGGAGGATGTGCTCCTTCGTTTGGGGCATGGGGCCGTCGGTTGCAGCCACAACTAGGATGGCGCCATCCATCTGGGCGGCACCGGTGATCATGTTCTTCACATAGTCAGCGTGACCAGGGCAGTCCACGTGCGCGTAGTGACGGTTGGTCGTCTGGTACTCTACGTGTGCAGTATTGATGGTGATACCACGCTCTTTCTCCTCGGGCGCAGCGTCGATTTCATCATACTTCTTTGCTTCAGCCCAGCCTTTCTTCGCCAGAATCGACGTGATGGCGGCCGTCAAAGTAGTCTTACCGTGGTCAACGTGACCGATGGTACCTACGTTGACGTGGGGTTTTTCCCTCTTAAAGGTCTCTTTAGACATTTTTATCGTTTTTTAAGTTGTGGTTAAAATTTGTTTACCCCATGGGGATGCCGCCCACGGGGTTTTGCGGTTTTTCAACCTAAATATTCTCAGAGCCGTTAAAGAGAATTGAACTCTTGACCTCTTCCTTACCAAGGAAGTGCTCTACCACTGAGCTACAACGGCTTAGTCTTAATACCTTTTACGGCAGCCGCCTTGTGGACAGCCGCCATGTCATTGGAGCGGAAGACGAGGGTCGAACCCGCAACCTATAGCTTGGAAGGCTATCGCTCTACCAATTGAGCTACTTCCGCAAGACAAAAAACTTTACAACAGCCGATCAAGGCGAATGGCGCACCACGGGTGCGCCGCCCGAAGGGCCATTATAAGCGGTGGGCAGGAGTGGATTCGAACCACTGAAGTCGAAAGACAGCGGATTTACAGTCCGCCCCATTTGGCCGCTCTGGAACCTGCCCGGATAATCCGGTTTCAATATGTCAAATGTAGCCTCACGCTACGCTTCATCTGTTTCTCAAAATGCCCTACCGGAGCCACTTGTCGGGATCGAACCAACGACCTACTGATTACAAATCAGTTGCTCTACCAGCTGAGCTAAAGTGGCGTGATCACGTTTTTGCCCCGAGCCTTTTTTTACGGCTGTAACGCACTACTGTAAAGAACTTGACGAACCTGGGGACTAAGTCATGCCATTTTCGGGATGGCAAAGGTAAGGGAAAACTTTTAAACCCAAAATTTTGTGGCGGTCCAGGGCAAAAAAAATCCGGCAATAGGTTTCTCGGTGGAGGCGCCCATTGCCGGACTGAAAAAATGACCTGGCTACTCGTTCGTCGGGATGACCAGGGGTATCATTGTCTTTGTCTTTTCCTTTTGTCGCTTTATTTGGGTTATCAAAGATTCCAGGGCACTGTCGAAGGAGGCTTCGAACGACTTGGAGGATTGCTTTACGAAGAATTCGTGTCGGGGAACAAGTACCCGGATTTCGGCGATCTTGTCCTTGATCTGGTGTACCACGTTGTCCAGCTTTAGAAATACCTCCACGGCTGTTATCCGGTCGTGGAAGTTGTCCAGCTTTCTCACTTTTTTGCTCACATGATCCAACAATTTGCTGTCCGCATCAAACCTTACTGTTTGAATGTTTACGTTCATAACAACGCAATTTTAAAGTGAATAATAAATAAAGAACTTCGGCGTCAAATGTGCGGCGGTGCCATGAGCACCACAGGTCTATTAAGGTAGTCCATGCGGAGTTTACAGCCAAAAATTATGCAAGGAATTTTGTGAACCTACCGCAAAAATTAGTAGGCCCAGTCAGGCTTTGGGATGAGCCTTTGCGAACGCTTGTTTGAGTTTTTCGATAGAATTATGGGTGTACACCTGGGTGGCCGCAAGACTGGCGTGCCCCAGCAACTCCTTCACTGCGTTGAGGTCCGCCCCGCGTTCGAGTAAATGCGTGGCGAAGGTATGCCTCAGGACGTGCGGGCTCTTCTTGTCGATGGTCGTCACCATTGATAAATAGTGTTTAACAACCCTATATACGTATTTGGCATACAGCGGCTTGCCTTTTGCACTCACCAGCAACCGCTCTCGATTGGGGGCTTCTATGTCGCGCGTTTTCATGTCACGGTACAACCGGATGCGTTCCATCCAGGCAGGGTCGACGGGGATAACGCGTTCTTTGTTCCCCTTACCCAGGACCTTGACCACCGATTTGGAAATATCTACTTGACTCTCTTTTAATTGTACGAGCTCCGATAGCCGCATCCCGGTCAGATAGAACAGCGCGAGGATCAATCGGTGCGTCTCGCCCTCCAGACCCGGGGGGAATTCGACCCGGCGCAGGTCCTGGATGTCCTTTTCGCCTACGAAACCGGGAAGCCGCCGGCTCATTTTTGGAGACACGATGACGCCCATGGGGTTACGCGTAATGACGCCCTTGCGGAGGTAAAACTTGAAGTAGGATTTGAGGGCCGAGATCTTCCGGCGCAGGCTCCGGGTGGTCAACCCGGCTTCCTTTTGGGTGGCCAGCCAGGTCCGGACAAAACCAGATTCCACCTCCCAGGGGTCCGTCACGGAATATTCCGTCGACAGGTAGCCGAAACAGGCCGTAAGGTCGTTCTGATAAGAAAGGATGGTGTGAGGGGAATACCGCTTCTCCCACTGAAGATAGGCCAGGAACTCGGCAATATGCGGGGGAGAGTCGGTAACGGGCATAAAAATATTGATAGCAGTAAAGGTAGTGCTTTACCGCTATCAATACGCTATGGCTGTGGTCGTCAGGACCTATTTTTCAATTTCGCCGTTGGCCAGTTGCTGACGGTAAACCGCCTTCAGGACCTCGGTCCGGCGGCGCACCGACGGCTTGGTAAAGGACTGGCGTTCACGCAATTGCAACAGGATTTTGGCCTTCTCGAATTTCTTTTTGTACTTCTTGAGGGCCTTGTCGATGTTTTCGCAATCTTTGGAATCAATAATAAGCATAATCTTTTTACTACTTTTTGGGACTGCAAAGATAATACTTACCAGTTTATTTCCGGCATGAATTCCCGAAATTTGTGCCCATGTTCACTGGTATCATCGAAGCCCTGGGTAAAATCCACTCTTTCAGCACCTCCGGTTCCAATAAGACATTTTGGATAAGTTCTCCCCTGTCCTCCGGCTTCCGGGTGGACCAGAGCGTTTCGCACAGCGGCGTCTGCCTGACGGTGGAAGAAGTCCGGGACGACAGGCACCGGGTCACCGCTATCCAGGAAACCCTGGACAAAACCACGCTGAACACCTGGACCGAGGGCGGCCTGGTCAACCTCGAGCGTTGTCTCCAGCAGGGGGGCCGCCTCGACGGTCACATCGTCCAGGGCCACGTCGATACCACCGGCGTCTGCACGGGCTACCAGGATATGAAGGGCAGCTGGGAATATCGCATTCGGTTTTCCCCGTCCTTCGCACCCCTTGTCATCGAAAAGGGCTCCATCAGCCTCAACGGGATCAGCCTCACCATTTTCGACGTAGATGTCGACGCCTTTAGCGTGGCCATCATCCCCTATACTTACACGCACACCACCATGCAGGACCTCCGTCCCGGCGACCCGGTCAATCTGGAATTCGATATGATCGGAAAGTACGTTCAGCGGCAAGCCTCGCTGCACGTCGCCGCCGCTTCCCGCGCCTGAACCCGCCTTTCTTTGGAATAAATCCACACACGACCTCCATATCCATCGACTGCGCCGCCTCCCGCAGGTCCGCCAGCGTAATCCGGCTGACCATCTCCCTCCGCTGTCGCGCCTGCCGCCTTTTCGTATCATCAATAAACCGTCGCGCCCGATGCAGCGCCCCCTTCGCGAATTGCTGAATCTTTTTCATGAGATTTTTTCTCAAAACTACCCCGCGCCGCCCCCCTCTCCCAGTCAACGCCGGCCAACCAGTCCAAAATCCCGCCAATGACGTACCGGCCAAACGGTACCGCACCGAAATACATCCGTATACACCCCAGCGCACCGCATCTTCTCTGTCCTAAGCGTGTAGGCCGAAGGGGGCGGGGTGCCTGACCTTCTGCACGCCGTTTTTTTTGCCAAAAAAAGC
>NZ_DATJIY010000031.1:0-39854 GCF_035492835.1 Dinghuibacter sp. | reverse complement strand
CTTTGCAACAGCATCCGGCCGGCGGTGTCGAATATAAACACGCTGAAAGCCCGATGAAGGAGGGCTTTCTCATGGGCCTCCATTTTCTCCATCACACCGATCTCGCGATCGGATTCATCCACCAGAACGACTTGCTGCATGCGGGAAAATACTAAAAAATCCGGTTGTTGAGGAGCTTGTCTTTACGGATGAGGGGGTCGAGGATCCTCACAATATCGCCGGCGCCCTTTCGAAGCGCTGCGATATGTCTCTCATGATGACAATCCGTACCCACGAGATCAACCAACCCCTCCTTGACGAGGTAACGGGCGGTCTCGGCGACCCCTCTTCCGTAGTACCCGGTAAGTGATAAAAGATTCACCTGGAGCAACACGCCTTTTTCGCGCAGGTGGTGATAGGCGTCACGCTGGAGATGCCAGTAGGCATACCGTTCAGGATGCGCCATGATCGCCTTATACCCTGCGACCTGTAGGTTGAACAAGCGATTGTCGAGGTCAAGCGGCGCCTGAACAAAAGACGTTTCGACCAGCACCCAGCTCTCGTGGATGGTCAACAGCGGTTCCTTTGCCGCCAGCAGGTTGCCGACGTGCTCGTCCAGGAAATATTCGGCCGCGTACCGCAGGGAGATGTCCATCCCGGACGCGCGTAAGGCTGTCATCAGCGTTTCATAAGCGGGCTGGAGGGTTTCCCGGGAGTTAGGATACAATTCCGCGTAGATGTGGGGGGTCGTGACCAGGCGCTCATACCCGAGCTCCCGCATCGACCGGATCAGCTCAAGGGAATCGTCGACGTCCGCCGCGCCATCATCTACGCCCGGAAGAAAGTGCGCGTGCATATCCGTGACAAAAGGCAGACGGGACGACGTTCTCTTGGTTCTGAATAATCCCAGCATAGTTATAATATTACGCAATATACCGACTATCACGCGACCGGGCGGCTCAAAAGTGCCCGGTCGGGAAGCCCCTTGAACGCCTTATGGACGATATCGCTCTCCGGGAACAGGATAACCCAGCCCGTTATGAATAGTATCATAAAGTCCACATACAGGGATTTATGCTCGTTATACCACATCTCCAACGCGCCTTTGTAAGGCGCGATCACGTCCTCATAATATTCATGCGGAGGCCGGCCCGACTCGGAAATCATCTTCTCTTCGTCCCTGAAGACGATCGACCCGATCCCCGTTATCCCGGGTTTGCTTACATAGACCTTATTCCTGATCGCTTCCGGATACGCGTTAAAGGTACGATCCACCAGCGGCCTCGGCCCCACCAGGCTCATGTCGCCCTTGAGCACATTCAATATCTGGGGTATCTCGTTGATCTTGGTCTTCCGCAGGAACTTCCCGAGCGGCAGCAACCGGGGGTCGTTCCTCAGCGTAATGGACCCCGTGCCCATGTTAGGGCTGTTCTTCAACATCGTCGCGAATTTGATGATGTTAAAATACCGGTTGTTCAGCCCGATCCTTTTTTGCAGGTAAAATACATACCCTTCCCCGGTGCACTTCAGGATGATGATGATGGGCAGCATGAACGGGAGCAATATAAGACACAGGATAAGCGAGAAAAGAAAGTCGAACGCGCGTTTGATAAAAAGATACATAAGCGAAGGCATTACATTTTTTGATCAAGATTTAACCCGGTCTCGATATGATGGAACCCGGGGAGCAGCTTCCTGAGCAACACTACGATGTCCTCTTTGGCTACGCCCGTATCGAAAAGGGCTTTTATCTCGTCCACGACCGCCTCCACTTCCGCAATGGTCTTCCGATTATTCACCTTTATCACCCCGAGTGACTTGAAACGGTCCATTACGGGCGCTTCTTCATCCGTATAAAATTCTTCATATAGCTTCTCCCCGGAAGTCTCGCTCTTGAAAAAATAAACGGGATAATTTTCGCCCCTCAAACCGGCGGCCTTTTGCCGGGCCTCCTGCTCACTCCCACATACCTCCATGCCATACCCGAACTGGCGGAGAAAAGGTTCGACGATCGACGCAAAGGAGGTTAGGTCGTTATCCATGTCGAGCCTAGGGAAGAAGATATCCCCGGCATCCCCAAGGACACAAGCCATGAGGCAAATCTGTCCGGATTCCGCCGGAGAGACGAAGAACCGCCGTACGTCCGAAGGACAGGACAGGGGTTGTTTTTTGAGCATCCGTTCAAAGAATCCCGCCAAAAGGCTCCCATTCGAAAAAGCCACATTGGCAAAACGCGCGGTTGTTATCTTAAGCCTGGTGGAATAAGCCATGATAACCTCCTCCATGAGCTTTTTGCTCGCCCCCATGATATTGACGGGATTGGCGGCTTTATCGGTGGATACGCAGAAAAAATGCGCCGGTGGATATTCCAGCAGCAGATCGAGGAATTCCTTGGCGCGCAGCACATTGTTCTCCACCATCGCTTCGATGGAAAAGGCATCCTTTTCGCTCCTTACGTGCTTGTGCGCGGCAAAGTTGGCGACGATATCAAATGGGCCCTCTGCCAGGAACAATTTTTTGAACACCTTATCGGAGAAATTGACGGGATAGGATTTGAAATCCGCGGGCAGCGTCAGACCAACGGCGCTGCGGCAATCCCTTACCAGCTCGGTGAGCCCGTTCTCATTTATGTCGACGACGACCAGTTTACCCGGGCCATACGGAAGCGCTGCTTTGATAAAGCTGCTGCCGATGGTCCCGGCGCCACCGATGACGAGCATCGATTTCCCATGGATGTTTTCGTATAGCCGCTGCCCGAACGCCTGGAGATCGCCGGTAAACAGGCTTTCGGGACGCTTTATCACGTGCTCGGCGATAAAGGAGTCGAGTTGAAAAAAATCAGCCATTTCCCTGAAATGATTTAAGAGTGATGAGTAAGCCTTCCCGTGAGGACAAGGGGAGCTCGGCGTTCAATGCCATTTTGAGCTTGCTGTTGGAAACGACATAGTCCGAAACCAGCTTGTTCAGACGGTTGGTCGTAAACGGCAGGTGCAGCCCGTCCCCCACGCGGGCCATAAAACCAATCAGCTGCCTGCTCACCGGAAGCAGCCTGGCCTTTTTCCCAAGGGACGCGGAGATCGTCCGCACGATCTCGTTCGTAGACAGCGGTTCGTCATCCGAGACGTTGTATATGCCGGAGGGGATACCCGTTTCCGACACCAAAGCGCCGATAACGAAACACAGGTTTTCCACGCTTAAGAAGGACCTCCGGTTGTCAAAGGCCGACAGGGGATAAGGGATTCCCTTCCTGACAAATTTGTACAACAGGTTCAGGTTTCCCTTGTTTCCCGGCCCGTGGATCATACACGGACGAAGTATATAATAGGATTTGCCTTCCGGCAGGGGCACGCTTTGGATATACGCTTCCGCCCTGAGCTTGGATCTGCCATAAGGAGTTGCCGGTGCGGGGATGACCGTCTCGGTCAGGATACCATCGGGATCGTCCGAGGCGGCCTTTACAGAGCTCATAAAAATAAAGGTTCTGGCGCCGGACCGGAGGAAAGCGTCGTATACGCGACGGGTGAGGTCGCTGTTTACCCGGTAATACTCGTCTTCACCCGCATTGCCCGCAAGATCGTGCGCTTTCCCCGCCAGGTGGATGACGGCGTCCACGTCCCCCAGGGACTCCAGAGCGGTCAGCGCCTCCCTGGATATGCCCTGTATATTAAATCGGTCCCCCGGTAGCCGGGTGAGTAGATTCTGGCCCACAAACCCGGACAACCCGGTGACCAGCAGTCTAAACGGACCGTTCTCTCCGGAAGTCATTATAATAGTTTAAGTGCTCTGTTACAAATCTGTCCCGGGAATAAAGGGGCCGGTCATCCAGGGCATTCCGGCTCAGCTCCTCCCGTTTGTCCGGATCCGCTTCCAACCGGGCCACCGCTGCGGCGATCCTGTCTACATTTTCCTGGGTATTGGCCACCGGTTGTAAAAGCACTCCGTTGTGCCCGTCGTTTATCACATCGCTGTTCCCCCGCGCGTCGAAGGAAATCACCGGGACACCCATGGACAGGGCTTCCAGGATACAGGTCGGTAACCCCTCCTTTACGCTCGGGAACAGGAAGATGTCCGCAATGGACAAGTAGTGCTCCACGTGCCCGGTAAAGCCGACGGGGACAATATCCGGGCTGTTTTGAAAGAACTCGGTCTCCGGGCCGTCCAGCCCCGTCCTATGTGTGGGGTCCGGGCCGCCCATCAGGATCAGCTTGTATTTACCGGGATAGGATGTACTCAGTACGCGAAACGCTTTTACGACCAGGTGAAATCCTTTGAAGTCCACAAAACGTCCCGTAAAAGCAATCACGCAGTGCTCCCGTCGAATGCCATATTTTTCCCGAAGCTCATTCCTCACTGATTCAGGAACGTTCTCCCGTTGAAATTTACGGATATCGCATCCAAATCCCAAACAGTCGTATTTGAAGGACTTGCGCCCAAAATACCGGGAGGCCAGACGGCGGTCCTGTTCATTGACCAAGAATATCCGGTTTAGTCTCAGGAAACAGAAAACCTCCACCAGGGTGAACAGGACCTTCCTCACGCCGCTGCTCGCATTCATCCCCAACCCGTGAAAGGTGGCCCAATAGGGTATCCCCCGTTTTTTCAGCAGGAGCGCCGGGAATGCCCCCGTGGTGAAATGCGTATGGACGAGGTCGGGCTTCACGCTCTTTATCACCTTCCGGATACCCATCGCGGCGCGCCATTAATTTACCAGCGTAATGCCCCGGGGAATATCCACAAAATGGAAACGGACATTTTCCCCGCCCGAAAGCCCTTTATTACTTACGTCTATGACCTTCACCCTGGAACAAACGATATGCAATTCAAACCCGGGGATCTTTGAGATTTCCGCGGCCAGCTCCGCCAGGAAGTTGTTGAAACTCCCGAAATCCGTTATGACGATGAGCAATTTCATAGGTCAGAGCACGGATTTGAGGATGCCGGCCAACCTGGGCGCCGCCTGTTTTAGCGAATACCGCTCCTCCACATCCAACCTGCCGTTCCTGCCCAGCCGAATGCGCAGCTCCGGGTCGGCGATAAGGGCATCCAGGGCGGCAGTCCATTCCCCGTTATCGGAGGCCAGGAAGCCGTTCTCACCCGGTCTCACGATGAGGCGGTTGACCCCTATGGGTGAAGCGATCACCGGTTTACCGCAAGCCATGTACTGGATCAGCTTGTATCCGCACTTTCCCCGTTCAAACAGCTGGTCCAGCACAGGCATGATCCCTATGTCAAATTGCTTTACCCTGTCGATCTCCGTTTCTTCCGACCAGGGCTCGTTTTCAACGGTTAGATCCTTTACCTGGTGGTCATGCGCTCCAATGGAAACAAACCGCACGTCCTTTCGCCCGGAAAAACCGCGGATGACGGGCTCGATCTCAAAAAGGTACCTGGCGGTGGAGGGCGACCCTATCCAGCCAATGGTAACGACACCGGTACCCGCTGCCTTCCCTTCTCCATACATGTCGGTATCCACCACCGTAGGTAATATTTCCACCCGCCGCGCACCGGCCTTCCGGGCCCTGTCGGCCAGGTATTCGTTCCCGGCCACGACGACCTCCGCCCTTTTCATGACATGGTCGATCTTCTTCCCCAGGAGCATACGCACCAGAGTCATCGGGTATTGATCATACCGATGGAACGTCGCGTCGTCATAATCCACCACCAGCGGTGTTTTTCTCCTGAGCAATGCCAGTTCCAACCAGGAGGGCAGCCAGGGCAGCAATTCCTTTTCGGCCCAAACCAGGTCATACGACTCGTGAAGCAGCGCCCTGACCCTGTCCGCGTACGATCTTACAATGTCCGTGACGGGCGGCCGGGATATGTACAAAGCCTTTACATAGGCATCGGTAAAGAGCGGCGCTACGGTACACTCAAAACCCTGGTCCCGGAGGAATGGGAGATATTGCAGGAATCGCAGCCGGCTGGTGGCGCCGATGGACCTATAACGCGTTAACACCAATATTTTCATAGACTTTATCCCTGTTTACCAATAAAGCATTCAATGTCGTTATAGGCAAGAAAAGCACCCAAAGGTAGTCAAACTTCTCCAGATAGGGGTTTGACGCATAGATGACGAGGAAGCACAGCAAGCCCGTCAGCTGAGGCAGCAAAAGGTAGGCCGTAGAGCGGTCGCGCCTGATCAGCAGGACGGACCGTACAAAAATCCATACCACGGAAAACACGTAAATGAGCATGCCCACTATGCCCGTATGGAACAAGAGCGCCCAGTAGCTGAGCTCGTATTCCCAGGACGCTTCAGGGTTGCGAATGACGGAGGAAGCGGTTGCGCCTAGTCCGGCGCCCAGGATCGGTTGAGCTTTCCACCCGTCGATCAGCGCATCCGACTGCTCTTTTCTGGTGTAGTTCGATTCCGCGTTAGGGTCATTGAACTCGAAGCTGGAGGTCAACCGATCCGTCAGCGTTTCCAGGTTGAGGGAAAACACCTGAAAAGCGGCGACAATAATGGTTATAGCGAGGAAAATGGGCAGCAATAACGATTTCATCTTTATCCTCATATGGCAAACCCTCATCAAAACCAGGATAATGAGCGGGCATAAGAGGAGCACCATCCAGAAAGCACGCCTGCCCGATATGATCACCACGAGCAGGGTCACGATAACGGTGATCCGGACAAACAGCTTGCTTCGCCCCCTCCCGAAAGGGTTGTGCTCCTTGGGTAAAAATAGAATGGTAAGTGCGAACGTAAAGGCATAAAATACCGTCGTCAGGTTATTGGTATGCAGCTGTATAAATCCGTCGTAAAAGCCGCTGAGGTAATCCTGTGATTCCGCGATCAGCCCGATCGGCCCGGGCAGGCCGAAAAATTCGTTGGCGATGAACAGCCCGATCAGAAAGGAGGAGACGATGCCGCCCAAAAGTATCGTCCACATAAAGGAGGTAAGCCGCTCCCTGCCGTGGTGGAATCCTATGAAATACATAAAAAGAACCGGCCACACCACATACACCGTCGCCACTTTCAGCGCGCCGGGAGCTCCCAGTAGCAGGCCGTTGAGGATAAATAGAACGGATGCTGCGATGTTAATTATTCCAAGCCCAATAAGTGTTTTATCATACCGGAGGGCATTGGGGGACAGGTAGAACAACGATCCCGCCAGGATGACCGCCAGCAGCGCTCCCCTCTCCGGCTGAAAGGCCGCAGGCACGATCAGCATGGCCAGGAAGAAAAAATTGAGCACCGCTTTATTTGTTCCCGAAAGTGTCACCCGTCAACCTCCTTTTTCAAAATACCGCTGCCGCAGTATCTGGTACAACATACGGAGCGAATGCCGCTGGAAGAACAGCTTCAGCCCGTCTATCCGCTTCTGGTAGATCAGCCGGTATAACCCAAACCGGACCTCGTTCCGGCTGATGGCTTCCGTAACATATTTATCGCGGGGCAACCCCGCATAGATCGAACGGGTCTCCAGGAAATTCCGCTCGTCGTTCTTCAGGGTATTGTTGGAGGCGTGCAGCCGGTACCTGACCAGGTGCGCAGCGGTACAGGCGCCAAGCGACAGGCGGGCGCATTTCAGGAGGATCTCATAGTCCTCGTTCTGACGGTAGTCGTCGCTGAAGCCGTCCGTCCTGTCGAATACGCTCTTCCGCAGGACCACCGACGAGAAGATGATATAATTCTTGAACAGCAGCCGCCGGTATATGTCTTCCGGCCCGTGGCCCTCATACCTCAGGCGCAGGAACATGGCATTGTAACCGGCCACCTCCTGGCTGTCCGAATTCAGCAAAATTTCGAACGGAGTATAGACGATCCCCACCTCCGGGTTTTTCGTAAAGAACGCCATCTGGGCCTCCAGCTTTTCCGGAGCCCACAGGTCGTCGCAATCCAGGAACGCCAGGTATTCCCCGGTAGCCCTGGCGATGGCGAGGTTCCTGCCCTCGCTCAACGGGGTGTGTCGTTCCGCATAGAAATACCGGAAGCGGTTATCCGCGTAGCCCTTGAAAATCTCCGCGCTTTTATCCGTCGACTGGTTGTCCCAGAAGATGATCTCCCAGTGTTGGTAGGTCTGGGAGACCACCGAATCAATGGCTTCCTTCAGGTATTCCGAGCTGTTGTAACAGTTCATGATGACGCTTACCAGCGGTGTATCCATGCGCTTTAAGGTTTTTCGTTCGTCCAGCCCGAATAAGGGATGGAGGCGTCAAAGGGGTCCAGCTTCAGGGCCTCGGTAGGGTCGTAATAAACATTGGATACGTTGACGATCAGCGCCGTTTCGATACCCAGGCATTCGAAACCATACCATATACCCGGGGGAATGCACAACAGCGCATACTGGTCCGCGTCATCCAGCACGAATTCATTGATTTCCCCTTTCGTAGGTGAATCGTCGCGCGCATCGAAGAGCACGAAGTGCATCCTGCCCACGGGCACGCAGAAGTTCTGCGTCATCTTCCGGTGCAGTTTCCATGCCTTCAGCTTTCCCGGGTAGGTTTTGGAGATGTACGACTCCTCGAACCCCTTGAACGTGGGAGATAGGTGGTTCAGGTGGTGCATGACCATTCCCCGTTCGTCCACGATCCGTCTGAGCGGTGTATGGACGACTCCGTCGATCGGCCGGCTGGGGTTGTTTATTGCTCCGCCCATGCGATGCCTTTGTTTTTTGCGGTTTGTATATAGTGCTCTATCTGCTCCATAGTGAGGTCGTATATCGACCCCTTGCGGGCATGATAGCGCCGGAACCATTCCGTAGTGAACACGATAGTCTCTTCAAAATCGAGCGTGGGATACCATTTCAGGAGGATATTGGCCTTGTCGCAACACAGCTTCAGCAGGTTGGATTCTTTCCGGAAATCGGCGGGATTCCCCGTATTCACCCAACCGGGAGCGGCCGGCCAGGACCTTTCCATTTCACCGATCAGCTCCCCCACGTTCTTGTTGACCTTGGAGTCGGGACCGAAATTGAACGGCTCGCCCGCGTGGGTCTCCGATACATATAATTCGGCGCCCAGGCAAAGGTAGCCGCTAAGTGGCTCCAGCACGTGCTGCCAGGGCCTCGTGCTCAGGGGGTTCCGGATCTCGACCTTTTTATCTTTCAGCCAGGAGCGGATGATGTCCGGTACGATCCGGTCCAGCGCCCAATCCCCGCCGCCAATGACGTTCCCCGCCCGTACGGTCGCCACCCGGGGTCCGCCGGCCTTTCCAAAGAAAGACTTGATATAGGACTTGGCGATCAGCTCCGCGGCGCCTTTAGACCCGCTGTACGGGTCTTCCCCGCCCAGCCGGTCGTCTTCCCGGTATCCGTAAAGCCATTCGACGTTGTCGTAACATTTGTCACTGGTGATCATCACGGCCACCTTTACCGAGGCGCCGGACTTACGGATCCATTCCAGCACGTTCAGGGTCCCCAGCATGTTGACCTCGAAGGTCTCCCTGGGGTTCTCATAGGAGTACCGGACGAGCGGCTGGGCCGCCAGGTGGAAAATGAACTCCGGCTGGAAATCGTCACAGGCGGCCGACAGTGCGTCGTAATCCCTGACGTCCCCGATGATGTGTTGTATCCTGGAGGCGAGCTGCAGGTCTTCAAAATGGGAAGGGTTCGTGGGTATCCCGTTGGAATAACCGGCCACCCGGGCGCCCATCTTCAACAGCCATGCCGTCAACCAGGATCCTTTAAACCCCGTATGCCCGGTGACAAGCACCTTTTTACCGGCATATACGTTATTGAACATACGATTCTTTTAAACGTTTGTATCATCGTTTGGGCAGCCAGGGGGCGTTCCCCTGCTTCCAAATTTCATTCAGGCTGTCCCGGTCGCGGACGGTATCCATACACTGCCAGTATCCCTGGTGCTCGAAGGCCCGGAGCTGGTTGTCCCGGGTGAGCCCTTCCAGCGGCTCCTTTTCGAGGATGGTCTGGTCACCCTCTTTCAGGTAGTCGAATACCTCGTAATTGAAGACAAAAAAACCGCCGTTGATCCAGCCTTCCCCGATCTGGGGCTTCTCCTTGAACTCCAGGATACGGCCGTCCGGCTCCGCGACGATGGACCCGAAACGGGCCGGGGGCCGGACCGCGGTAAGGGTGGCGATTTTCCCGTGGGCCTTGTGGAAGGCCACCAGCTTGTCGATGTCCACATCGGAAACACCGTCCCCGTAGGTCAGCATAAAGGTATCACCGGGTTTGAACAATTTTTTGAGCCGCAGCAGCCTCCCCCCCGTCATGCTTCCCGCGCCCGTATCGTGCAGGCCGACCGTCCAGTCTTCCGACTGATCGTTTTCATACCTGATCGCCCCCGAGGCGAGGCTGATGGTCATATCGCTCTTGTGCAGCTTATAGTTCAGGAAGAATTCTTTGATGACTTCCCCCTTGTACCCCAGCGCCACGGAAAAATCGGTGTACCCATAACCGGCATAGCAGCGCATGATATGCCAGAGTATCGGCATCCCACCGATCTCCACCATGGGTTTTGGTTTTACGGTCGTTTCCTCGCTTAACCGTGTTCCGAGGCCGCCGGCCAGTAATATGGTTTTCATTTCAGCCTAAATATTCGTTTATTAATGCAACAATATGCTTTATGTCGCCCTCTTCCAGCTCGGGGTGCAGGGGCAAAGATAGAATCTCCTCGTAAACCGCCTCGGTTACGGGTAAGCGCTGACCGCCCCCGCCGTAAAAAGTAAGCAGGTGGTTGGGCTTATAATGGATCCCCGTCGGGATGCCCTTTTCCTCCAGGAAGGCCCGCAAACCGTCCCGTTTTCCTTCCAGGACCCGGATGGGCAGGATGTGAGATACGATGTCGGCCCTTTCCTCCAGGGTTTGCAGCCGGACGCCCCGGTGGGATTCCAGGAGGTCCCGGTACAACCGGGCAAGGGCTTTTCTTTTGGGCGCGAACAGGGTATCGAGCTTGGACAGCTGTACGCGGCCTATGGCGGCAAAGAGGTTGCTCATGTGGTAACGGTACCCCTGCCGGGTCACGTCGAAATCCCAGCTGCGCATGCCGCTATATCGCTTTTCGGAATCCTTTTCCACGCCCAGCAGCCGGGTGTCCTTTACGATGTTCAGGACGCTTTGATCCGAGGTTACGATCGCCCCTCCTTCGCCGGAGGTGATATTCTTTATCCCGTCAAAGGAAAAGCAGACAATGTCCCCCTCGGACCCGATCTTACGACCGTCGTACGTACACCCAAAGGCATGCGCCGCGTCCTCGATCACCCGCAGACCGTGCTCCCGGGCAAAGGAATATAGCTCCTCCCGCGCATAGGGGTTGCTCGCATAGTGCACCGGCATGATGGCCCTAGTCCTTTCCGTGATCCGCGCGGCGGCGTCCTTTAGGTCGAGGGTCAGCGTATCTGCCCTGATTTCACAGTGGACCGGGATGGCCCCGGTCGCCGATATGGCCTGGTAGGAAGCCAGGAATGTCAGGGAAGGCACCAGGATTTCGTCTCCCGGCACCAGTATCGCCGCAACGGCCAGGTGCAGTGCCGCCGTCCCCGAATTGACGCAGACGACGTGCGCGGCCGGGACGCCGATATAAGCCGCGATGTCCTGCTCAAAACGGCCGACCTCGGCCCCCATGCCCAGGTAGCCGTCCTTGAGCAATACCGCAGAAACCGCGTCGGCTTCCCGCTGATCCAGCACTGATTTTGATAGCCTCATCACGCTTATGTTTTCAACCCCCTCAGCTTGTTGTACACAACCAGCAGGGAAGGCTTTTTGAATATTTTTTTTTCGATCGCTCCAAAGGTCAGCGTCGAAGCGCCGACCCGCCCGGCAAACAATTCTACCACGTGCGCCAGGTCGTGGCTGTTATCGAAATACGACCGGGATTTCGTGGAATAAAGGGAATAATCCTTTTTGATGGCCAGCACCATGTCCCTGAGCGTCGTATTGCCTGGGGAGAAGTCCCGGTCCGTGATCAAATGCCCGAGGTCGTAATTAATGGTATCGAATAAGAATCTAAACCGATAATCCTTTTTTACCGGGAGGCTCGAATAATCCAGCAATATCGTCGGAATGCCTAATTTGGCCCCCTCCAGCGCGGAGGTGCCCATAGCCGTCATAATATCCACCTCCTTTAGCAGGAACGCGTCCAGGTCCCGGTGGTCGATTGCGCCATGGAAAACTACTTCGAATTGCGCGTGCGCGGGTGCATTTTCCTCGAGGTATGCCCTGGAGGGACCGCCGCCGACGATATGGTAGACCATCTTCTGGTTCAGCTCGCTGGCCAGTGAGGACAGTTTATGCAGGGTATACGCCAGGATATTCGCCTTCTCGTTGGCCAGCCGGCCTACCCAGCAAAACGAAAGACCCTGGTCCAGGCTTTTTCCGGCGTCTTTCCGGGCAGCGGGATTCCGGTTTTCCGCGGGGACCGGAAGGAAGCTGTCGACCTCGACATCCAGAAACAGATGCCGGGCGGTCGCATCCGCATTGGTCTGGTCCATAAAGCTCAGCGCGTGATGCGCGTTCAGCAGCCGGACGAATTGCCGCAGCCTTCCGAGCAACCCCGGGTAGAGGACCGAAAGCGCTTTATACAAACCGAAATAACGACCGGGCAGGTACCTCAACCCGGGCAGCGGAAGGAGCGAAGGGACGAAATTGTCCGGGTGTAGACTCCAGAAGAAGAGCCGTGTCTCCGGTTCGACGGTCAATTCTTTGGGCCAGTAATACGGGACGAAGGACTGCATCACCAATATGGCGTCCCGGGGGGGAGTTACGGTCTTGCCGTCCTCGAAAACGATCAGGTGTATATTTTCCAGTGGCAGCAGGTTCCGGGCCGTCGCGCCATCCGCATAATCGATGACATAGATTTGCCTGTCCTTCTCCTTCGCGGCCAGGGCGTTGGCCATCCGGGCAAACAGGATGGGCACCCCGGATTCTTCGTGGTAGGGAAAACAAAAGCAAATTGACCTGGATTCGACCAAAGGGTGATGATTTAAATTTGGTAACAATATTGCCGCAGCTCGCTTTCAATCAGTTTTATCTCAGGCGTATCCCGGTACTTTTTCCACAGCCCGATGTTTTTGCTGGATTTAGAGGCGTCGAAACCCGCCCTCGTGATCGTCGCGCCCGCAGGAAGCCCGATAAAGGACTTCACCCTTTCTGCCTGGCGCTCGTGGTCCAAAATAAAATCCTCGTACCGAAGCCTCAATATCCTGTCGCTGCCCGGGTCGTTCACATTCCCCCGGATGATCTTATTCCTTGCTATGAACTGGTGTATGTCGTTGAACCCCGTCATGTCCTTTTTTATCCGCTCCATATTTTTCTTTTGGTCGACGGCCGGGATAAAGCCTTCGCTGGGCGCGATCAGGCTGGCGTAAATATCCCGCGGGTCCCTATCCACGATGATGGAGCACGCGTCCCCCGCCATTTCCAGGCAAGGACCGGGGTTGTAGGCGTCAAAAGCGTTGCTCAACAGGAAGTGGGTTGCCCCGTTGGTTTCCACCTCGGCAAAGAGCGCCTCCACATAGGAACGGACGTCCCGGATAAATTGATCCCGGTCGGAAAAATAAACGGTGCTGCTGACGAGTGAATTGAAAAACTTCGACTTTAGCTTCTTGTAAAAAAGGGTCAGGTACGGCATCCTTAAAAGCTCATACGGCCAAAATGTATAGATCTGCTGCTCCGTCATTTTGTCGATCAGCCGATGGCTCAACTCTATAAAACGGCCGTTGAAATATTGTTCATAGCCATGCCCGGAGGCGGTAAAGTAGGTCAGGGGCCGCGAACCCGTCTGGATGGTCCCGATGCGTTTGACCAGCTTCCGGAACTCGTTGATCCGGGTAGTTGCGCGTATCGGGTTCCAGGAAACGTAAATGGCGAAATAGAGATCCAACAGGCCGCCGGGGACACGGAACAACTCAAACTCCACCTGGTTGGGGAAGCCGAACACGGCGTCATATTGCTTCAGGAAATCCACGACGGAGGATTTACCGGAGTGCCCAAAACCGGTGACGTCGACAAGCTTCATATCGCGGGCTTTCTACAGGTGATCATCATGTGGGAGCTCAACCCGGAGCCTGCAATGAATTGCTGGATCGAACCCAGCTCGGACTCGTTGGAATAGGCAATGACGTTCTTCCAGAATTCGTCCTTTATGTACTGTCTGTTGTTCTTAAGGATATCGACGTCCAGCTTCCCGGGCGTGGACGCATCCAGGACCTCGAACCCGATTTTAGTAAGCAGGGTCGAAACGGACTTGGGGTTTAAGAAGTTGAGGTGATGGGGAGGAGAGAGGGCTTTTGCGTGCTCTCCCAGCACTTGTATATCCAGGCCGATGCCGCTGAGGGTGGTAAAGATGAATATATCACGCGCGTTCATACAATCCAGCACCGTTTTCAGGAATAGCGCAGGGTCGTACAGGTGCTCGAACAGCTCAAAGCTCACAAAGCACTTCCGCCCGGAGGGAAGCTCCCCCGGTTCGATGTCCTCCATGAATTTCCCGATCACCTTCAGCCCCTTGCCCCGGCAGACCTCCTGCAAATGAACGGAGGGCTCGATGACGATGGGCGCGATATCCATGATGGCCGTTATCTCTTCGTCAAACACACCGTACCCGCCGCCGATGTCGATGATGTATTCGATCGGGTCCTTTTGGTCCAGGGATAATATCCGGTCCTTTATCAGCTGTGCCTTGGGTTTCCACAGCTTCTCCCGACGGGCGGTCTCCGTTACCTTGTAGAACGTGGTCGCCCAGTACCGGGTCGACGGCGAGTCCGTGTAGTAGGCGTCAAACGCTTCTTTGGGGGGCCGGGGGCTTACATAGATGCTCAGACATTTGTGGCATATCTGATAATTAAAGCCGGACTTGTTGGCCCAGTCAACACCACGGATGCCACAGACCGGACAATCGATTTCTTTGCGTTCCGTATTCCCGAAGAAATCCAGAACGTCCTGGTTAGCCAGGGCCAGGTATTCGTTAAATACCTTTTCAGGCCTGATTTCCTCTTCAGTTACCTTCATGAATGGTACGTTTCAGAATATTGAAGAATGGTGTTTCTCAGTGATTCGTCCATGTCGATAAAAACCTTTTCCAGCTTCCCCGGCCCAAAGGTCAGGATACAGCCCAGCTTGTTCCCCTTGTTCTTTTTATCCTTCGACAACGCCTGGAAATAGGATTCGATATTCGATTCCGTAAACGCAAAGGAGGGCGTGTTCTTTTCCAGGATGGCGTGCATCCTGTCGAATTGGGTGCGATCGATCATCCCCCGCTGCAACGATATATAATTGGCCAGGTCCATGCCGATCGTCACGGCCTGCCCATGCGGTATGGCATAATGGGTGATCGCCTCGATGGCGTGCCCGAAGGTGTGCCCATAATTGAATATATGGCGGATGGATGTATCGAACTCATCCACCTGTATGATGGCCCGTTTGATCCGCAGGCTGTTTTCGATCAGGTAGGGCAGCGCGGAACGGTCGTGCAAAACCTGCTCGAACCGGTCCGAAACTTCCTGCGCCAGCCCGATCCCTTCAGAAAGGAAATAGTGCATCATCTCCCCTATACCCGACCGGATCTCGCTTTCCGAAAGGGTTTCCAGGAACCCCGGGTATATGAATATCTCCGAAGGCGGGTTGAACGTACCAAGCAGGTTTTTAAAATGGTCGAAGTTGATCGAGCTTTTACTGCCGATGCAGCTGTCGCATTGCGCAAGGAGTGTTGTCGGATAGAACTTCCAGTCCTGTCCCCTGAACAGGATCGAGGAAATAAAGGCTACGATATCCTGGGTGATCCCCCCTCCGACCGCAACCAGGCAATCGTCCTTCCGGACGTTCGCCGCAATCAGCCGGCGGATGACCTCTTTGCAGTAGTCTATGGTCTTGTGCTCTTCGCTGCACTCGATCAGGATACGCCGTACGGAGGGATTTTCCGGAGCCAACGCGTCGGAAAACAACCTGTCCACCTTTTCATCGACGATGAAAATCACCTTGGCGCCCGCGGCCAGCTGCCGCATGTGGGTTTGCAGATCGTCGATGAAGTGCACCGAATAGGCCCCTTTGACCTTCGAGCTGACGACAAAGTCAGACATTGGTAAAGCCTCCATCCACGAATATATTTTGCCCCGTTAGATATTGGTTCAGGTCGCTCAGCAGGAACACTGCCACGCTGGATATATCCCCGGTTTCCGCAAAACGCTTTGCCGGAACCTGTGCTGAAAGTGCGGAAATTTCCTCGGGCGACAGGTTTTTCCGGGTCAGGTCCGTCATGACGAATCCGGGGGAAAGGGTATTGATCAGTATATTATACCGGGCCAGGTCGTTGGAGGCGCCCACCGTCAAGCCGTGCAGCCCGAATTTGGTGGCCGAATAGGTAGCCCGCCGCTCTTTGCTAACCTTGCTGAATATGGATGCAATCTGGACGACGCGTCCATACTGGCCCTCGACCATACGCCTGGATACGTGCTTCAACAGGCGGAACGGTGCGGTGAGGTTGACCTCCAGCATGTCGTCCCAGTCCCCTTCGAGGATGTCCCCCACGGAGTTTAGCCGGTTGATCCCGGCGTTGTTCACCAGGCCGTCGATCCGCTCATAGGCGTCCAGCTCCCGAAGGAAGGTGTCCAGGCTATCCCGGTCGAGCAGGTCGACGCAATAATACCGGGTACTGGCCGGGGCCCGGGCGTTCAATTCCGCGATCTGCTCCGGCTTGGTGCCGGTCAGGATCAAGCGGGCGCCCAGCCGACCGAGGTCATCGGCGATCCGTTGCCCTATGCCCCGTGTGGCTCCCGTTACGAGCACCGTCTTCCCTTTAAAATCCAGCGTCATGCTTCGTTCGTGATGTTATACTGCATCCAGGTAACGATGATGTGATTGATCACCAGGTGGATGTCCTCGACAGGGGCATATTCCCCCTTGGGTGATCTGACCACGATGGGCACGTCCACGATGTCCTTTAATTTACCCCCGTCGAAACCGAGCCAGCCGATGACCGTTCCACCCTGTTGCTTGAACCATTCGGAAGCGACCACGAGGTTGGGAGAGTTGCCGCTGGCGGAAATCACGATCAGCTTGTCCCCGGGCCTGAAATGAACCCTCAGCTGGTCGACGAACATATGCTCGAAAGCTTTGTCATTCCCGATCGCCGAAAGCACCGAGACGTTGTCGGTCAGGGCCAGTGCCCGGTAAGACCGGTCGGCATCCTTTTTGGACTTCTTCAGTACCGCCAGCCCGAAGTCATTGCCTACGTGCGACGCGGTCGAAGCCGAGCCGCCGTTGCCGATAACGAAGATCGTACCGTGGCTGTGCCGGGCCTCTTCCAGGTGCCGGATGCATTCCGCGATTTTTTCATGGTCCAGCTGCTGCAACAGCTCGATCAGGTAATTGACATAGCCCCTGCTGAACGCGACGGGTTCCAGGCCATGCTTCTGATGGATCTTGTCCAAGTTATTCATATCTCAGGGTTGTTGATATTATAACGCTCCCGCCAAACGGGGTCGTTGTAATAGATTTTATACACCAGCACCATGGTCTCCAGGGCGTCCTTGCTCGTCCCGGAGACGATCGGTTTTCCTGCCACGATGGCGTCGGCGAATTCGTTGATCTCGTCCCGCCAGGAGTTGTCCTGGAGGAATTTTATGGTCCGGCTCTCCATTTGCCCGTTGTCCGAGTCTTCATCCCTCCTGCCTACGACGATTTTTTCCTCGCCGTAGCTCTTGGACCCGGACAAAATGCCGTGCAGCTCGATATAGCCCTGCGTCAGCGAAATCTCCAGGTTGAACTTATGCTGCCATTGGGTCGCGGTCGAATTCAGCATGGCCACCCGGCCACGCTCGTCCTTCATGATAGCGTAGGCGTTGTCTTCCACGTCGTGTTTCCAGAAATCATTGGAGATAAAGCTTTTTACCTCCCGGAATTCCCCGCAGAACAACCGCATCAGATCTACCATATGTATCCCCTGGTCCAACAGGATACCGCCGCCGGCCAGCTCCCGTTTGGAGCGCCATCCACCCGAAAACGGGATTACCCGGCTCTTTCCATAGACGCCCCTCAGGTTGATGATCTCTCCCAGCTCTCCGGACTTTATGATGCGCAAGGTCTCCCTGACGGAATCGTGGTAGCGGTGATTGAACCCATATTTCAGTTTTAGCTCCGGGTGCTGTTGCTCCACCGCGATGACATTCCTGATGTCCTCGACGTCCATACCGGGCGGCTTTTCGCAAAAGACGTGCAATCCTTTGTTCAAGCCAGCCATCGTGACCTCGGCGGCGATGTTGTTGGTCAGACATACGAACAACACATCGAGGTCGCACTGCAACAATTCCTTGTAACTCCGGAAGCACTGAAGGCCGGGCAGGGTATGTCCCTGAGGAAACGTCTGGTCGCAGACGGCGCTTACCTGCAAAGACGGGTGCTGGTCGATGTACTGATGGCGCCTTTTACCCACGATGCCATAGCCTGCAATACCTACTTTCAGTTTATTCATGTTCCTTGCGGTTGTTTGTCTTATCCCTGTACGCCACCAGGTGCTCGATCGCCGAAACCCCCATCGCTACAACCGCTTCGTAGGAATTCCCACCGGTATGCGGAGTACAAATCAGATTGGGCAAGTTAAGCAATTCCTGGTCAACCGGGGGCTCTGTATGGTATACGTCCAGCGCGGCGCCGGCGATGACGCCTTCCTGCAGCGCCCGCTTCAGGTCGCCTTCGTTGACGATCCCACCCCGGGCCGTATTGATGAGGAAGGCCGTGGGCTTCATCCTGCGCAGCAGCGCGGCGTCGAACAGGTTCGTGGTTTCCTTCGTCAGGGGCGTGTGGATCGAAATGACGTCCGCGCGTTCCGCCAGATCCTCCCTGGACACGCACTCCAGACCGTGCGCCTCCGCGTAGGCGGATACGTCCAGGATGTCGTTCACCAGGATGGTACAGCCGAACGGACGCAACAGCCCGGCCAGCTCCTTCCCGATGTATCCCAGCCCGATGATGCCGACCGTCTTGCCGCTCAGCTGGGTGCCGCCATTCTTATTCCAGGTCCCCGACTTCAGCTGGTTGGAGGTGACGTACAGGTTACGGGAGAGCGCCAGCATAAAACCCAGCGCCATCTCGGCGACGGAGCGCTTGTTCACGCCCCCCGTCCAGCCCACGGTCACGCCCCTTTGGCGGCAGGCTTCCAGGTCTACGTTGTCCAGCCCGACGCCGTACTTGGCGAGCATGCGGAGGTTGGGCAGCCTGTCCAGGATGGCCGGCGTGATCAGCTCGAGGCCGATGATCGCCGCGTCCGCCTCCGAAAAATAATCCACAAAGGCGTCGTCGTTCATCCGTACCCCCGCCGTGTTCACCACCGCATCCGGGAATTCCCGCAGCAGGCTGCCCACGAGGTACTGATTTTTGGAAAACGCTATGGTCGATACCTTTACCTTCATTTAGCGCTTTTATACGATTGAAACAACGGGTCGCTCTTCATTTTTTCTTCGACCCGTGCCAGGTCCTCGGGCGTGTCCACCGAATCCGCCAGGTATTTCGTCACCTCCATGTGGATCGGGATCCGGTGCTCCAGGAAGCGGTTCATGTCCACCGACTCGATCTGCTCCAGGGGCGTGGTCTCCAGTGCAACGAACTTCTGCAGCGCCCAGCGGCTGAAAGCGATCAGGCCCAGCTGGCGGTATGCCTTGATCTCTTTTTTGTACTTCAGCCGGGAAGGGATCGGCTCCCGTGAAAAATACAACGCGTCCCCGTGGATGTCGGTGACGACCTTGACGTTGTTGGGCGACTCCCGTTCCTCCTGGGTGGGCAGGTAGGCCATCAGGTTGGACACCTTCCGGTCCCCGGCCAGCAGCGGCTCCGCGGCTTCGCGCAGCATGTCGGGATCCACCAGCGGCTCGTCGCCCTGGATCATCACCACGACATCATAGGTCACGTCCTTCAGCCCCGCCTCGATGTTCAGCAACGCTTCGGCGGTGCGCTCCGTGGCCCGCTCGTGCACGTCCGAGGTCATCACCGCTTTCCCGCCGATGCTGTGGATATAGTCATAGATCGCCTGGTCGCACGTCGCCACGTAAACCTCGTCCATGAGCGCGCACATTTTGCTCCTGATATAGCAGTGTCCGATCATCGGGATGCCTTGTATGGGTGCCATGGGCTTGTTGGGAAAACGCGTCGCTGCCATCCGGGCAGGTATGATGCCGATAATTTTCATGTTATAAACCGTCTTTTATTTGTTTCACCTGGTCCCGGGTCATCTTACCCAGTAAGAAGGCGTCAAAGCTGAATGCGATAAAATTGTACCCCTGGCGGTGCTTCTCCAGGACGAGGTTATAGTCGGCCGGGACGACGTGGAAGCCGACCAGCTTGTCGTATTTACGGACCGTGGTCTCGTAGGTCTTCAACACCTCCACGACCTCCGGCTCTTCCCATTGACCGGGCTTGCCCATCGACCCGGACAGGTCGTAGGGTCCGATAAAGGTACCGTCGATACCGTCGGTGGCCAGTATCTCATCCAGCTCCCGCACGGCGTTGACGTGCTCGATCTGGGCGATCAGCGTGATGTGCTTGGCCTTGTTATCGCGGTATTCCTCGAAACCGAAGCCGTACCCCTGCGCCCGCGCTAGCCCCACGCCCCGCGTGCCCAACGGCGGATACCGTACGGCGCTGACCGCCTTGCGGGCCTCCGCGGCCGAATTGACCGAGGGGACGATGATCCCGTCCGCGCCGGCGTCCAGCACCCGTTTGATGATCCGGACGTTGTTCTCCCCCACGCGTACGAAAGCCTTCAACCCCTTGGCCTGGATGGCCATGATGAGCTGCTGGGCTTCGAAGTAGTCCGTTACGGAGTGCTCCATGTCGACGCACAGCCAGTCGAAACCGGCTCCCGCCATGATCTCGGCGATCGAGGGGTGGTTCAGGGTGATCCAGGAACCGAGGGATAGCTTGGTATTAGTCATTTCTTTTCAGGTCTTTTATTTTTTGAGCCGGGATACCTGCATACATCATCATCGGGGGTACGTCCTTTGTCACCACGGACCCGGCCCCGATGACCGCATAATCGCCTATGGTCACCTTGCCGATTATGATGGCGCCGCTGCCGATATAGCAATTCCGCCCTATGATAACTTCCCTGCCGTCGTCGGGCACCGCATGCAGGTCCTTTTCCGATATGACTTCCGATATGGCGTTGTGCTTGCCGGTAAGCACCATGACGTCTTCCCCGAAGACCGTATTCGCGCCCACCACGATCTTTCCGGAGCGGGTATTGAAGTAAACGGATTTCGGTATTTGCTGGCTGTACTTTTCCTTACTGTCCTCAAAAACCAGGGGATGCTGCCCGATGGCCGTCCACGGGTTGTTCAAGCGGATATCCGCCGACTCCGCGATAAGGCGGATCAATGGCCTGAACGGCCGGGTCAGCCTTATGATGGTCCGCGCTATGAAGGAATAGTTAGCTGTTGCCATAGACGAACTTTTTCAAATGGCGGACTTCCTGGGTGTCCAGCCAGAATATAAAAAACAGTCCCAGGGCTACGACCAGGAGCAGTATCTTCCACAGG
Organism: Dinghuibacter sp.; assembly: GCF_035492835.1. NCBI lineage: Bacteria > Pseudomonadati > Bacteroidota > Chitinophagia > Chitinophagales > Chitinophagaceae > Dinghuibacter > Dinghuibacter sp. The sequence continues at coordinate 18,451 of NZ_DATJIY010000031.1, read as the reverse complement.
AGAAGGCCCGTTTGCGCGACCGGCGGGAAATTGACAAACCAATAGCAGCCAATCAGGTACAACAGCGGCCACAGCACTCTCCGCCACTCGATCTTCAGCCGGTGATACCGGGAGGAGATCGCATGGATCAGCAGGGTCGTAAGCGTATATGTCAGGAGGGTTACGTAGGCCGCGGCAATATAGCCAAAATGCGGGATCAACCAGTAGTTCATAACTATATTGAAGGCCAGACCTACAGCGGATACAATCACAAAGAAGTAGACCTTCTTTTGCATGTAAATGCCGAAATCCAGGATATTCTGAAATCCAAATACCCACATCGAAAGCATAATGATGGGATAGACCTTTGCCGCCGCCGCGTAATCCGGGTTTTTAAAAAAGAGGTCCATCAGGTCTTTTCCAAAAAGGACGGCAACCAGGACGATCGACAAACCTACGATCGAGAAATAGGATATTACCTTGGCCACGAACCGGTTGTTGTTTAGGTTACCAGCATACTGCATCCGCAGGGGCGCCCAGATCAGGCTAAAGGGCACGATGAGCAGGATGTTCATGACCGCACCCAAACGGTAGCCCAGGGAGTATATCCCCACGTCCGACATGGGCAGCAGACCTTTTATGATCAACCTGTCGACCCAGTCGAGCAGGTAGAACAGCAAGCCGGAAAGAGACGATTGTATGCCAAAAACCACGATCTGCCGCACATGTCCCCGGTTCAGAAACAGGGTAAACTTCCGCAGATACATCGTTAAAAGGAATAAAAAACAAAGCCCGTTGCTGCAGAATGCGCCATAGATCGGGGCCAGGATGCCGAAGCGGTAACGCGTCAGCAGGATATAGGTGATGGCGAAATTGAGCAGTACGCCGGTCAGGACGACGATCATAAAGAGGCCCGAACGCTTCTCATAGCGTAGTACCAGGGTCATCGTATTGAGCAGGAACGTAAACGCGGCGGAGCACAGCATCAGCTCGAGGGGAAGCGTATACGCCGGGGTATGGAACAGCCAGACCGAAAACGTCCGGCCCAGGGCGAAGGCCAGGAGCGCCAGGAGGGCCGCGCCCAGCAGCGTTATGAACAGGGCCGCCGAAACGATTTTTTTGCGGTACGTCGCATCGTCCACGTCATAGTAGAAACGGCCAAGGGCCGAACTGGCGCCCAGGTAAAAGATGGCGCCGGCAAGGGCATTGGCCAGCAGGATGATGCTGTAGACGCCGAAGTCGCTGGTGGTATAATAGGCGGTGAGTATGGGCAACAAGACAAAGCCGAGCACGTTCTGCAGGGACGATGTGAGCCCAAAAACGGCTCCATGCCTGGCCAGCTCCTTTATCTTGAATTGTATCGACCGCTCCATTTAGTATTCGTTCAGCGTCCGGATGATGTAGTCCATGTCCTCCTGGCGCAGCGTCAGGTTCAGCGGCAGGCTCAGCACCTCCCTATGGATCTTTTCGCTGATGGGATAATGCCGGTCGTTCCATTCCTTGTACGCCTGCTGCTTGTGCGGCGGGATCGGGTAGTGGATCACCGTATGGATCCCCTTATCCAACAGGTATTTTTGCAGATTGTCGCGGTTGTCCGTCCGGACCACGAACAGGTGCCATACGTGCGCGTCCCGGTCGGCCACTACCGGCAGGACGATCTTCGGGTTCCGGATCTCATTCAAATAGCGGTCGGCGAGCCCCCACCGGATCGCGGTCTCCTCGTCCAGCGTCTTCAGCTTTACGGACAGGAGGGCCGCCTGTAGCTCGTCCAGGCGGCTGTTCACGCCTTTATATAGGTTTTGATACTTGACGTGCGAGCCATAGTTCAGCAGCGCGCGCAGCGCCCCGGCCAGCTGGTCGTCGTTGGTTGTGACCATGCCGGCGTCGCCGAGGGCGCCCAGGTTCTTGCCGGGATAAAAGCTAAACCCGGCGGCGTCGCCGAGGTTCCCGGCGCGAACGCCGGCCGCAAGCGCGCCGTGCGACTGTGCGCAGTCTTCGATCACTTTCAGCCCGTGCCTGGCCGCCACCGCCCGGATGGCTTCCATGTCGCACAGCTGACCGTACAGGTGCACCGGCAGGATACCCCGTGTACGCGGAGTGATGGCAGCCTCGATCGACGCGGGGTCGAGGTTATAGGTGCGGATGTCCGGCTCGACGGGCACCGGCGTCAGGTCGTTTGCCGACACGGCCAGGATGCTGGCGATATAGGTATTGGAGGGAACGATGATCTCGTCCCCGTCCCCGAACACGCCGAGCTCCTTGTACGCCCTGATAATCAGGATAAGGGCGTCGAGGCCATTGGCGACGCCGATGGCGTGCCCTACGCCGCAGTATTCCGCGAACGCCTGCTCGAAGTCCTTTACCTCTTTGCCCAGAATGTACCAGCCGGAATCCAGGACGCGGTCGAACGCCTCTTTCAACTCATCCTGGTACCGGGTATTGATTCCCTTAAGATCGAGGAACGGGATCATTTCTTTACGGGTTTATCGCCATCCAGCACATACTGGATATTGTTCTTTTTGTCGAATAACTTCATGTCCAGCAGCACCGAGTCCCCGGTTATATACCCCCTATGCCTGGCGGGATTGCCATACCAAACCGTGTAAGCGGGTACATCCTTGGTCACCACGCTGCCCGCGCCGATCAGGGCATAAGACCCGATGGTCACACCCACGAGGACGGTGGCGTTCGCCCCGATGGACGCATGGTCCTTCAACGTGGTATGGGCATGCGTTTCGAGGTATACCTTCGACCGGGGAACCCTGTCGTTGGTAAAGGTCACGTTAGGGCCGATAAAAACATTGTCCTCCACCCTCAGCCCGTCCCACAGCTGCACGCCGGATTTCACCGTAACGTTATTGCCGATGACAACGTCGTTCTCAATAAAACAGTGGCAATTGACGTTGCAGTTGGACCCGATCACGGCGCCCGGCAGCACTACCGAAAACTGCCATACCGCCGTACCTTCCCCTATGTTCTGCGTCAATACCTCTGAAAGCGGGTGAATCATTTTATCTTTTTATATACGTTAGGTACTCCTCGTAATCCCGGATGTAGTCGGCAGGATCGTACTTGTGCGAAGCCAGGACCAGGCAAATGGAGCCCGACGAGAAGTTGATCTCGGACGCCCATATCCCGGGCGGTACGTGCAATCCCACGTAAGGCCGGTTCAATTGCACGATCCGCTTGGTCTTCCCGTCATCCATGTACACCTCGAAGCTGCCGCTGGCGGCGATGAGGAACTGGTGGCACTCACGGTGGGCGTGCGCGCCCCTGGATTCACCCCCGGGTATATCGTATAGATAGAAAACCCGGCGGACGCTGAAGGGTATTTCCACCCGGTTGTGGACGGGTGTGATATTGCCCGCACGGTTCCGGATCTGCGGGAGATCGAATATGGAACAATCATAGGTCGTTACCCGCTTATCCATGATCCTTACGGTTTTGGATGAAACTATCGTAGTCCCTTTCGTAGTCCGATGCGTCGTAGTCGGTCGACGCTACCACAAATGCCAGCGAATTGGTGGAAAAATTCTCCATGGACCTCCAGGTGCCCGGTGGCACGTACAGCCCATAGTAGGAACGGTTCAGGGTGAACGTCTTTTTTTCCAGCCCCGTGTCCAGGAGCACGTCGAAGCTTCCCGATAGCGCGACGATGAATTCCTCGTTCGTCTTATAGCTGTGTCCGCCCCTTACCTCACCACCCGGCACGTCATAAATCCAGTATGAGCGTTTTATAGGGAACGGGATATGCCGTTCTTCTTCCAGGAAGGACAGGTTACCCCGTTCATCCAGGATTTTCGGGAGCTCGATGATCCTTGGTTCGGTGCGCATACTAGCTCATTATTCTTTTAAACGCCTTACGTATGACCAGGACCAGCACCACCAGGAAGCCCGCGATCAGCCCCCCCAGCACCAGGCCGATCAACCGGCTGGCCTTATCCTTTACCAGCGGAAGGTGGGGCTCGTCGATGATCTGGAACAACGGCTTGTCCTTTTGCAGGGTGATCTTGGCAATTTCCAGGTCTTTCATGACCTCGCTGTAGGCCGCGCCCAGCGCCTGGCCAGCGACCTGGTTCTGTTGTATCGACACCCTATGGGTCTGCAGGGCCGGGTTCAGGTTGAAGGTCTGGTCCGTCGTCTCCGCCATCGAATAGATCCGGCTGTTCAAACGGTCCCTCAGGCTGTCCGCCTCGTACTGGAGCATCTCCAGGTTGGTGCGGGCCGACCGGGTCTTTGTCTCGATGTATAATTGGGAGGCTTCGTCCACGATATAACGCGTCAGGTAGTCGGACACGATCGGGTCGGGGGAGTGGGTGCTGACCTTGTAAAAGCTTAATTTCTTATCCGGGCGCCCCACCTCCAGCCACTTCTTCAGCAAAAAATCGCGTATGGCGGAAACCAGGCTGTCCTGGACGGGCGACACCATCGAGGCGCTGTCCGGGAACGGAATCCACCGTTTGAGGTAGTCGTTGCCGGACCAGCTTTTTTGAAAACCTGCCTTGTCGATGACCCGGTTGATGAGCACGCCGCCGCTGTCGGGCAGGGGACGAAAGAGAGCGCGCTTGATGATCAGCTCCGACTTGAACAGCTCCAGGATGTTGTCCCCGGTGAAGGCATCATCATCGCCGCCCCCGATGTCCAGGCCGAATTGACCCGCCAGGCTAGCCAGTCCTCCCGCGCCTTTCGATCCAGCGGACAATACGAAGCTGGTTTGAGCCATATAGAGCGGTTTGGAAAAGTTGGCGTACAGGAATCCCGCGACCGCCCCTATGACCCCCGCCACGACGATGATCACCCACCGGGATAGCAGGTAACGCCAAAACCCCCTGGCTTTCTGAAGTACTTCCTTCAAAGTTATCTCGCTGCTGTTCTCGGTCATATGTGGTTACTTCGTCACGGTGATGATGAGTGCCGCAACCGTCGCGACGGCGGTTACGATGCCGACGATGGCCGTTGCATCCAATCCCCTATGTTCCTTTTTCGCCGGCACGAAAATCTCCGATCCAGGCTTGACCTTTGGAAAATGGTTGAATAAAAACACTTTCCGCGTGCTGGCCACCTCTCCGTTTGGATATACGACATAGCTTCCCCGCCTGAGCGCCCGGGTGGTGAAGCCACCGCCCTGGCTTATAAAGTCTTTAAAACGAAAGCGTTTGTCGAAACGCACCTGTTTGGGGTAAAATATTTCTCCATACAGGCTGACGGTCTCCAGCTGTTTGGGGATCTTGATGATGTCCTGCTCCTGGAGGAGGAGGTCGAACTTGGACCGGGGCGATTGCAGGGCCCTATCCAGGTTGATACCGACTAATTGCACGTCGCTGCCGCCGGATTTGGACCGGAGCACTTTCCTGACTTCCGCGGAGTCGTCCCCCTTGTTAGCGTCCCGGAAGACGTCGATCTTGTTCTGCTCGAATATACCTTCGGCGCCATCCATGTCGTGTTGTCTCAGCAACAACGAGCCTTCGGCAAAGGCTTCCGGTTTCAGACCGCCGGCCTTCCGGATCAGATCGCTCAGCCGCTCGTTCCTGGAATCGATGACATACGAGCCGGGATAGGTCACCTCTCCTTCTACCCTTACCACGATTTGCTCGTGATAGCCAGGGGCGTGTCGCACCATAACGCGGTCGAAGGGCTCCAGGGCAAAGGAGGCGGCTTCCGGATTGTCGCCCAGGTCCCTCTGGAGCGAAAACCGTTGCACGATGGCCAGGTTGGTATCCGAGGGACTATACTGTTGGGAACGAATGCGTCTTCCCACTTCGACCTGGTTCAGCGAAGCGGCGTCTTTCAACCCGCCTGCCAGTAATATCACGTCCCCCAATCGCATACTGTCGGCAAAGGGTATGGTATCGGGATGATTTACCTCGCCCGCGACGATCACATAATATGGCTCCCGGATCTTGAATTTGGAATATATAAATATACTGTCCTCCCGCTGCAGGGGTATGGATACGGACCCGTTGAGTACGTCGTTGACGTTGAAGTTCAGAATCTCTGGCGAATAGTCGGGTCTTAGCCGTTTGACCAGGGCCCGGCTCGTAAAAGCATCCTCCTTCAGACCGTCGGCCTTACCGATCAGGTCTTTGACGGTCATACCCTGTTCCAGGGCGAACTCGCCGGGATGGAATACCGAACCCATGATGACAACCCGGTTCGAATACCTGTTGAGAATGGAATCCACATAATATATATCTCCGGAGTGCAGGGGATAACTTTGAATATCGGCGCCGGGCACCGTGACGATTTCCCGCTCCTGGTTGTTGACCCGGACCGCCCGCACGAATCCTTTATAGGCATTGCTGGTATACCCACCGGCGTAGCCGAGTATGTCCCCCAGCGTCTCCCCCGGTTTTGCTTCGAAGATGGCGGGGTGCTTTACTTCCCCCGACAGCTCTATGCGGGTTTGGTATGGATTCACCTTGACGATGTCCTGGTCGCGTAGCAGCACGTTGCTGGCGAGACTGCCATGCGCCAGGAAGTCATACAGGTCGAAGGTCACGATCGGTTTCCCGTCCCGGATGACCTGGATGTCCCGGAAAGAACCATTGACGTCGGGTCCGCCCGATACGTACAGGGCATTGGCCACGGTGGCCAGTGAAGGAAGCGTATAAGAGCCCGGGCGCATGATTTCCCCGATGACCAGGACGCGTATGCTCCGGATGGCGCCCAGTAACAGCTGAACATGGGTATTGCCCGCGGCTACCCCGGCGTAAATAGATTCCAGCTTGTGGCTTACGCGCACCTTGGCCTCATCCATGGTGAGGCCGCTGACCAGCACGGGGCCGACATTCGGGATATTGAGGTACCCTTCGGGGGTGACCGTCAGATGGCTGTTCTTTTCGGAAACGCCGTATACATCGAGCACGAGTTCATCCCCGGGACCGATGATATAGTTTCCTGGTGTGGGTATGTTCAGGTTAGGTTCGAAGGTCAGGTTGGCGTTGGAGAAAAGGTCGGCGCCGAAAATCCGGTTCCTCAGCCCCTCGTGCCGGCGGTTTTCCAGGATCTGCAGCGAGTCTTCGGGACGTAGGGGCGCATACCCGTACTTCCTGCCATAGGGGCTCGAATTATCCGAAACATTGCTTGGTTGGGACTGCCCACCATTCTGGCTTACTGCCGTCAACCGGCTCCTGAGCTTCGCCGCTTGGTCCTGCGCCATTCCGCGCGCCTGCGCCTGTTGCACCACGTCATCGACGCTTAGCCCGTTCTGCTGGGCCTTCTGCCACAACTGCTGCAGCTGCTGATCGCTAAGGTTGTCTACGTTAACCGTCGAGAAGTCTATATTGGAGGGAAGGGTTTGAGCACGGAGGTTGACCGAAAACAACAAGAGACACAGTACGACGATACAACGAATCGGCATTTATTATAATGTATTAATATATAACCTGGAAAATTTACGCAAATATAGGTCCGCCAGGCAACAAAACCGCTGCCTGCGCGAGTATACAAAAAATCCAGGCCGCGAGGACCTGGATTCCAGTATGTTAACAAAATTTTTCCGGGATGGACCGCGGAGTCTACGGGTACAGCGCCCGGCGCGTGACTTCCCGGCGCTCCTGCGCCATTTGTATGTCCAGCCGCTCGAACTTGGAGTTGTTGCTGACGAATTCAGGGATCATGCGCTTCATCAACCGGACCGTTTTCCAGTCGTTTTCCAGCATGGCCGCCTCGATCAGCGACAGGATGCTGTCCTGTACGTATTCGAAGTCGTACTCCCGGGTTTCGGCGATCATGATCTTGGCGTTGTAAGTCGGCCGTGTCGGCTCCACGTCGCTCAGGACCTCTTCATACAGCTTTTCGCCGGGCCTGAGACCGGTGAACTTGATCTGGATGTCGCGGTCGGGTTCCAGGCCGGCCAGGACGATCATCTTCCGGGCCATGTCGACGATACGCACGGATTTGCCCATGTCGAAGACGAAGATCTCGCCGCCTTTACCCATGGCGGCGGCCTCCAGGACGAGCTGGCAGGCTTCGGGTATGGTCATGAAGTAGCGCGTGATGTCGGGATGGGTGACGGTAATGGGGCCGCCGTTCTCGATCTGGGATTTGAACCGGGGTATGACGGAACCGTTCGACCCCAGGACGTTCCCGAAACGGGTCGTGATGAACCGGGTGGCCGTTTTCCCGCTTTTGCCGTAGGACTGCGTATAAATTTCGGCCAGGCGCTTGGAGGCGCCCATGATATTGGTTGGATTAACGGCCTTGTCGGTCGACACCATGATGAACTTGTCCACGCCGTATTCTACCGACAGGTCTGCTATCACTTTGGTTCCCATGACATTATTAACAACGGCTTCCCTGGGATGGTCCTCCATCATCGGGACGTGCTTGAAGGCGGCGGCGTGAAAGACGAGGTCCGGACCGAAGTTTTCGAATATGAACTCCATCCGGAGCTTGTTGGTGACCGACCCGATAAACATACGGAAGCTGAGCTCCGGATATTCTTCCTGCAGTTTCAGACCCAGGTCGTTCAAAGCCGTCTCAGCCTGATCTACCAGGAGCAGGACGCGGGGGGAGTAGCGGGCCAGCTGACGGACGATCTCGCTGCCGATGGAGCCGGCCGCCCCGGTAATCAGGATGCGTTTGTCCCGTATCTGTCGACCGATCTCGTCGTTGTCGAGCTGGATGGGCTCGCGCTCCAGCAGGTCCTCGATCTTGATGTTCTCGATCTGGTGGATCTGGAAGGTACCGTTGAGCCATTCGTTGACGCTGGGAACGGCGGACGCCTTCGCCCCGTTTTCCAGGGAAAGGTCGATCACCTCGTGCCGGCGCCGGAGGCTAAGATCGCGGGCGGCGATGATCACCTGCCGGATCTGGTGTTTGCGTATCAGGTGGGGCAGCTGTGCGGTGGGGAAGATGTCGATCCCGTCAAGCTTTTTGGAGACTTTTTTGGGGTTGTCATCCACGAAGGCGACGACCTTCCAGGGATGGGTGCGCTCCTGGGTGATGACCCTGAGGGTGGTGAGCCCCAGGTCGCCCGCGCCAAAAATGAGCACGTTTTCCTTTTTGCAGGCGAAACGGGGCGCGTATGCAAAAATCTCCTTGATAAGGATACGGTAGCCTGTCAACAGGAGGAAAACGGTCAGGTAATGAATGATGACGACCGAGGTGGGCATCAGCATAAAGGGATAAAAGCGCTGGGTCACGGACCCTACGGCATACAATAAGATCGCGGCGATCGTGGACGTCAGCCATATCCGGCCGGCATCCTGGGTATTCGTGTGCCGGATGATTCCCGCAAAAGACTGGAAAACAAGGAAACATACGGCATACACCAGGAGGCCAATGGTCACACCCCTGGAAAAATCATTGCCGTCGATCAATTCCGTTTGGAAATTGTAGCGCAGAAGGTAAGCGAGCACCAGAGCGTTGCCGGTCAGAAATAGGTCAACGAAAAAAATGACCCATCTGGGCATAAAGCGCAGGTACGAGATCGGGTTCATAGAGTCGGATTTAAAGCCAATCGGTTTTTACACTAGGATTCTTGAACTAAGATATTCATTAATTTTTAATAAGTAACAAATGTCCAATCCTTTTTACAGGCGGTTAACCGCATGAGTCATTACTGATTGACTGTCAATAAGTGGCGACAAACCAAGGCGGATACGGTCAAAATCGGCAGCCTCCAGGTTCGAGCCGGAGGGCAGGCATAACCCCTTGTTAAACAGCGCATCCGAGATCCCTTCCCCATAATAGGGGTAGTGTGCGAAAACCGGCTGCTGGTGCAACGGCTTCCACAGTGGCCGGGAATCGATGTTGTCCGATTCGAGGGCCAGCCGGAGGTCTTCCCTCGACAACCCGTCGGGCGTATCCAGCGGATCGGCCAGCAGGGCCGTCAACCAACGGTTGCTGCGGGCGCCGGGGCCTTCCGGCTGGAACACGATGCCATCCACCTGCCCAAGCAGGTCATGGTACCAGTTGTAATTGGCCCTACGCCGGCAAACCCGTTTCTCCAATACCTTCATCTGACCCCGGCCGATACCGGCCAGGACGTTGCTCAAACGGTAATTATAGCCCAGCTCGGAATGTTGATAGTGCGGAGCCGGGTCCCTGGCCTGGGTCGACAGGTGACGGGCGCGGTTTATCCAATCGGGGTTCCGCGACACCAGGGCGCCGCCACCGGAAGTGGTGATGATCTTGTTCCCGTTAAAGGAGAGGATGGCCATGTCGCCGAACGTGCCCAGGTGCCGGTTGTCGAGGGTCGAGCCGAGGGCCTCCGCGGCGTCTTCGACCACGGGGACGCCGTATCGTTCCGCTACGGCCATGATCTGGTCCATTTTGGCGGGCATACCATATAGGTGTACGGGTATGATCGCCATGACTCGCTTGCCCTTCCGCTGCCGGTCGCGCAACGCCCGCTCCAGGTGCTCCGGGGACATGTTCCAGGTGTCCGGTTCCGAGTCCACGAAAACGGGAGTGGCGCCCAGGTAGGCGATGGGGTTGGCCGACGCGGAGAACGTCATGCTTTGGCAAATGACCTCGTCGCCGGCGCCGACGCCGAGGACGATGAGCGCCAGGTGAAGGGCAGCCGTGCCGGACGACAGGGCAGCTACGTGGACGCCTTCGCCCAGGTACGTGGCCAGGTCGGCTTCAAAAGCATCGACGTTTGGCCCCAGGGGCGCGATCCAGTTGGTATCGAAAGCATCGTGTACGAAATCGAGCTCGGCGCCACCCATATGCGGGGAGGACAGCCAGATTTTATGGTTCATAAGGTATGGTTCTGAATATTCGTCCCGGGTTTCCCGCGACCATTACCCCGTCGGGTATGTCACTCCGAATGACCGCCCCGGCGCCGATCACCGTCCAGCGGCCTATCCTGACACGGGGCGTGACAATGGCGCCCGCGCCGATCAGCGTGCCTTCGCCCACTTCCACGTGGCCGCAGAGGGCAGCGTGAGGGGCCACATGGACATAATCGCCCAGCACGCAGTCGTGGTCGACGGAGGCATGCGTATTGACGATACAATGTCTTCCGACAATGGCAGCGGTATGGATACTGGCCCCGCTCATCACGACCGTACCCTCTCCCCATGACATCCGGGGACTCAGGTATGCCGAACGGTGGGCGACTTTTTGAAAGGCCGAACCGATCAGGGCGGCCTTTTTACGACGGACGGCATTGTCCCCTATGGCAACGATCCAGCCGCTGCCGTCGACTATCGCGTCTTTCCAGTCTTGAACCGGATAACCCAATAACGTCGTCACGTCCGGGGTGTCGGCCACAAATCCACGCACGCTACGGCCCGCTTCTTCCAACAACTCGAGCACGACCCTCGCGTGTCCGCCTGCGCCGAAAATAACTACGGGGATATCCATGATTCGGGCTTTAAAGACTTTTAGAGAATTTTTCCATGGTGGCCGAGGTCCCGGACCCGATGCCTTCCGCACCGAACACCTTTAACACGGTCAACGCGAAAATACGCAGGTCGAGTAAAAAGCTGACATGGTCCACGTACCAGACGTCATATTCGAATTTTTGCTTCCACGCTACGAGGTTACGTCCATTTACCTGGGCCCATCCCGTGATGCCGGGACGCACCGAGTGCCTCCGTGCTTCGGTGGGGGTATACAAGGGCAGGTATTCTTCGAGAAGCGGGCGGGGGCCGACAAGGCTCATTTCCCCCTTGAGGACATTGATCAGCTGCGGTAATTCGTCAAGGGAAGCCGCACGGATGATAGCTCCGACAGGCGTCAGCCGTTCCTCATCCGGAAGGAGTCTGCCCTGGCTGTCCGTTTTGTCTGTCATCGTCTTGAACTTCAGCAGGACAAATGAACGGCCATGAAGACCCGGCCGGCGTTGCCGGAAAAACGGGTTGCCTTTGTGGACAAAGGATAACAATACTAAAGCCAAAAGTAAGAAGGGGAGCGTCAGAATGAGGGCGACCAGTGACAGAATAATGTCGATATATCGTTTTACGGACAGGTAAGACGGATTCATGGATAAAGGATTCACACAAGAATACACAAAATTTACGACTTCACAAAAACCTCCCGGTACCAAACCTCCAGACACAAAAGGGCATAGAGCATCTTGGCTCGCTTCTCGTCCGATATGGGCACCTTCCGGTCCAGGAGGCTCCGCACGAAAGCGGGCCGGACAAAGGCCGGGTATAACGCGCCGGGGGCTTCCAGGTATCCGCGAAGAACATCCTTCAGCTCATGGTCCATCCAGTTTTTGAGGGGGACCTCGAAGCCCCGTTTGGGTTGTTGGAGGAGATCCGCCGGCAGGTACTTTTCTCCCAGCTTACGAAGCAGGTATTTGGTGGTCCTGCCCTTCAGGCGGTATTTATCAGGGAGGCCGGGCGCCCACTCCAGCAATTCCTTGCCCAAAAAAGGACTGCGTCCTTCAAGCGCGTGCGCCATCGTGGCTATATCCATTTTGGGTAGCAGGTCTCCCGGCAACAAGGCGCCGAAGTCCGCAGCCAGGATCTTGCGTAAGGGGGAAATACGCAAGTCGCGTATCATCCCCAGCCACTCCTCCATGGCCCGAAGGTCCGGGGTGTGGGTCAGCTCCTTTTTGAAGCCGACGAACAGGTCGGTGGTAGCGGAGGCATAGATGGCCAGGGGCTTATCGAAGGAGGCCAGGGTGATCAACCGGTAGGCATAGTTGTAGCTGCTCTGCTTTTCGTGCCCGGGAGGCGCCATTCCCGCCAGGATCGTGGCCAGCCCCTTTTGCCAGGGCGCCAGGGCAAAGAAGTCCGCGTACGTAAAAGGAAGATAACGCCGGTACCCGCCAAATAACTCGTCCGCGCCGTCCCCGTTCAGGACGACGGTGATGTGTTTTTTGGCGGCCGCCGACACGTAATAGCTCGGGATGGCGGAACTGTCGAAGAACGGTTCTCCATAGGCGGCGATGATCCGGGCAAAGTCATTCTTCAACCCGTCGAAGGAAATATCGATGGTGCTGTGACGGGTACCGTAACGCTGCGCCACCTGGGCGGCCAGCTCCGATTCGTCATAAGACCCCGGGAGCCGCACGGTAAAGGTCCGGAGGTTCGGTTTGTATTCCGACGCCACCGCCGTCACCAGACCGCTGTCGATGCCGCCGCTCAAAAACGCGCCCACTTCCAGGTCGGAGCTGTCGATCCGCCGGTAGACGGACCGCCTCAGGCGCTCGTCTAGGCCTTCCAGCGCTTCCTGTTCGGTCATGGCCGTGGTGGATGCGTATAGGGTGTTGATATCGAACCACCGTTCGGTCCGCGTCGACCCGGTAGCCAGGTCGATTTCCATCCAGGTGCCCGCTTCAATTTCCGTGACGTTCTTGTACGGGGTCGCCTTTCCAAAAAAATAACCCATATAGAGGTACGCCGATACCTGTTCCTCGTTCAGGGATAACCCGATCGCGCGGTGCAGTACGCCCAGCTCCGAAGAGAAGGCGAACCGGCCCCCTTCCTGCCAGAGATAGAGGGGTTTTTTGCCCGCCCTGTCACGGGCCAGATAGACCTTTTGCCTTCCGGCGTCATATATCCCGAGGGCGAACATGCCATCCAGGTCCCGGAGCATGTCCATCCCCATGCGTTCGTAGAGCAGCAGCAGGGTCAGCGTATCCGAATGGGATGGATGCCGGATGCCGGATTTTTCACGGAGCTCCTTATGGTTGTAGATTTCGCCGTTGAACGTGATGTAGACGGCGCCGTGTTGCATGGGTTGCCTTCCGGAGGGGGAAAGGTCCTGTATGGCCAGTCGTGTGTGGTACCAGGTAACGGGACCGATTTCCAGCAGGTTTTGCTCGTCCGGTCCCCTATGGGCCAGCGACTGCAGTACGTCCTGCTTATTTTCTAGGGGCTTATGGATTGTTCCGAAAATGCCACACATGGTCGATCCGATTGTTTGTTGAGTACGTACGAGAATTCATCCAACCACTGTTGCCTGCCGCGGTCCAGTGTAAACCGCTCTTCCGCGATGGAACGGCCCCGTCTCCCCATTTCCCGCCGCAAGGTTTCATCAGTAAGCAAATTTTCAAGAGCCTTCGACCAGCCGGCGGCATCACCCGGTTTGAACCCGTTGACGCCTTCCTGGATGATCTCATTATTTATTCCAACCGGGCTGCCAACCACCGGTAGTCCGCATCCCATGTATTGTATCAGTTTGTACCCGCACTTACCCCTTTCCCACAGCGACTCTTCCAACGGCATGATACCAATGTCGAAGCCGCAAATGTCCCGGACCTCGGTATCCTCCGACCACGAAATTACCTGTTCCATGTCATCCAGGCCAATACCGGAGCCCGCACCTATCAGTCGCAACCGTGCGTCATAGCGGCTACACAAATCCTGTAGTACCGGACGCAATGCACGCACATACTTCAGCGTGAATGGCGACCCGATCCAGCCGATGACCAACGGCCCCCCCTGACGGTATCCCGCTTCCTGGTAACGGCGTATGTCGATTACCGTTGGGATGATGACGACCCGTTTGGCTCCCGCCTTCCGGGCATACTCAGCCAGGTATTCGTTGCCGCACACTACCGAGGACGCTCGGCGCATGATGTTTGCGATCTTGCGGCCCATCAGCCAACGTACCGGGCGCAGCGGGTGAAGGTCGTAGTTATGAAATATGGCGTCGTCGTAATCGACGATGAACGGCACTTTCATAAGCGACAGCACCCATATGCCGATAGGAGGCAGATAGGGATAAATCTCCTTTTCAATAACGATGAGGTCGTACTTGCGCACCTTTGTCAAACATAGGCTCATAGACAGATAGCAACGTAGCAGGTTGCGCTTGCTGATGTGTTTCCCGGAATACATTTCCGTCAGGTATTGGTCGTTTAACAGGGAGTGTGAGTCACACTGTATTCCGGCCGACTCCCAAAGCGGTATGTACTGCAAGGTTCGAAGGCGACTACTCGCCCCCATACGGGAGTAACGACTTAGGATCAGGATTTTCATGAGGTATTGGACGACAGGTTTTGCTTACACCGTAGCTAATGTACGACATTATCATTGTATTCCCTAAAAAGCGCTTCCCAAACTGCGGTCTGCCGGTACCGGGATTCGATCATCGGCCGGGCCGCCGCCGAACAACGCGTCCTCAGCTCCGGGTCCCCTGCCATCCGGTCCATGGCTTTCCCCAGCGAACCGGCGTCCTTGACCGGTACGATCAGTCCGTTTACCTCCGCCTCCACGATCTCGTTACAACCGTTGATGTCCGACACGATACACGGCAGGCTGAAACAGCCGGCCTGCATGGGGACGTTTGGAAATCCTTCCCGGTAGGAAGGGAAGACCATGACGTCGGAAGCGCAGAGGTAGGGCCGCACATCCCGGGCATATCCCGCCGATATTATCCGGGGATGCTCGTGTATCAGTCTCAGGGTGGCGGCCGAAACCGGGTCGAGCTCGTCCTCGTACGGTCCCACCAGCACCAGCCAGCGGTCTTTTTCCGGCATCGCCGCAAAGGCTTCCACCAGCTCGTTGACGCCCTTGTCCCGGACAATTCGCCCGATAAAAATGTACACCAGGTTCGTCGCCGGTATCCCCCAGCTTTCCCTTATTTCCGCGCCTTGTGAGCGCAGCGCCGCGCTGGGCGCGAAATATTCCATATCGATCCCGTTGGAGCTCCCCCCCGCTATAACCTTGAGCTTGGAAGACCGCGTAAATCCTTCCGCCTCGATAAAGGTCTTCAGCCGGATGGAATTGGGGTAAACCCCCGTGGCGCAGCGGTAGGTCAGGCGCTCCGCCCATTCCAGCACCCACCGTTTGAACCCTTTTGCCTCCATTAATGGCAAACCCGCCACGGTATGCATCCGCACCGGCACCCCCGTCAGCCATCCCGCCAGCATAGCCAGCAACCCGGCCTTGGGCGTATGGCTATGTACGATGTCCGGCCGCACTTTGCGGAACAACCGGATGAGCGCCCAAAGCGCCCGCGCGTCCCGTCCGAGGTCGATCGCCCGCGCCATGTCGATCTTGTATACGGGATAGGTATCCACGTCCGGTATGGCGTCCCAGTCTGGCCCGTCGGTGCTGACCAG
Source organism: Dinghuibacter sp. (assembly GCF_035492835.1). Taxonomy (NCBI): domain Bacteria; kingdom Pseudomonadati; phylum Bacteroidota; class Chitinophagia; order Chitinophagales; family Chitinophagaceae; genus Dinghuibacter; species Dinghuibacter sp. The sequence continues at coordinate 2,496 of NZ_DATJIY010000031.1, read as the reverse complement.
GACGACCTCCATGCCCCTGGAGCGCATAAAGGCGGGTTGTCCCGTCAGCAGGAGCCGCATGGACATGGGCACGGTGGTGATCCGGAGCAGTTTTATCGGTTTCATGTCGCGGTAAGTATTTTCCCGGTGGCGGCCTCCACGCGTCTCCGGCTGCTGATCCACAGACACACCATCGGCAGGTAGATCATCGTCATGTTCTTTTCCCGCATGATGATGCCCAGGTTGCCCAGGCTGTTGGAGAAAACGATCATCGCCGCCAGGAACGTGACAAAGCCCGCTTTGAGCCAGAGCGGCATGGCGGACAGGTCCCTCCAGCGGATGGCCCGGATGCCGATCCAGGTGACCAGGAGATAGATGAGGTTCTCCAGGAAGCTCAGGAAGGTGATAAGGTTGTGTACGTCGAAGAGCAGTGGCCGGTACAGATAGGTGAACAACCGCATCGGTATCGAATACTGGGTGATGTCCACGGCCGACCCGACGTTCCTGGCCGACAGCGCCCCCGCCTTGTCTTTGGCCAGGCCCGACAGGGAATCGACGCTGAGGTCCTGCACCATCAGGAAGATGGCCACCTTCTGATAAACGTACATAAAACCGGCGACGGCCAGGACCAGGAAGAGCCCCTTGTACACGGGTTTCATTTCCCGGGAGAAGATCATCGCGACGGTCGTGCCCAGCAGGAGCATCAGACCGACGTGCGGCCGGATGGCGTAGACCAGCATGAACGACGGCAGCAGGTAAATGAATTTCTTCCGGAAGTGCACCAGGCTGTAGAGGAACCAGGCGATCCCAAAAAAACTCAGCGTGTCTTTGCCCACGCCCGCGGTCCAGAAATTCATATTGGGCAGGTAGAACAAATAAGGGATGACCGCCAGCCCCACGATCCTGAAGTTCGTCTTTAGGGCGCCCACGTATAGCAGGAACAGGTAGCGCAGCCCAAGGAAGCCACAGACGCCGTATAGGATATTCCCCGTCAAAAAGGAGAGCCCCATGACCCTTGCCGGAATAAAGTCGAGCCACAACAGGAAGACCGTACCCACGCCGAAGTAGTCGCTCATCTTGTCGGAGCTGATGGCCAGCTGCTGGAAATTGAAGTTCCAGTATCCGAGCGCGTCACCGGGCACCAGGGGGAAAAGGAAGCTGAAAAGCGTGTGATACAGCAGCAGCCGGTCCAGCGACTGCTTATACCAGGGACCGTGTACGAACCCGAAGGACTCCGCGATCTTCCGGTTGCTCCGGAACACCAACGCGAATACAACGGCGATGACCAACACGTCCAACATAAGCGCTACAGCTCCTCCAGGGCTTTTTTGTATGATAAGATACCGGCGTCCAGGCCGAATTTCTCCAGACCCAGCCGGCGGGCGCCGTTCTGCACGGCTTTATCGCCCGCTGCCTGCTCCACCCACCGGGCGGCGGACTCCAGGGATGCGGGCGAATGGTCGCCGAGCAACAGACAGGCAGGTTCCCCAGCCAGGAGGCCTTCACTGTCGCCAATGCCCGCGGACGCGACCACCGGTAGCCCGCAAAGCAGGTATTCCCCCAGCTTGACGGGCGACACGGCCTTCATCGACGGCGTCTGCTGGCGGATGGCCAGGCCGGCGTCCGAGGCGCCGAGATACCGGGGTACCTCTCCCGGGGGCAGGCTGAACACCAGCAGCCCATGACCGGGCTCCAGGTATCCGGGCGAGCCGGTCAATATCATCAATTTTGCCGGTCGTCTTTTACGCACTGCCTCCAGGAGCCGGATCATTTCCGGCAGACAATATTGGGCCCCCAGCGAACCACAGTATACCAGGAGCAGCTCATCCTCCGCCACGCCGAGCTCCCGTCTCAGGGCGGCGCGCTCCCCGGCTTCCGGGAGCCGGTAGCGGTTGGGGTCGCGTCCGTTGAGCACTACGTGAAACTTATCCGGTGGCGCCTCATGGGTCAGCGCCGGTAACGCCATCATCGACCTGACCATGACCCGGTCGGCCTTTTTCACCGCGACGCTTTCCACCCACTTCATCGAGCGAAAGTAAAGACTTCCGCGGCGCAGCCGCCCAAAATCCACCCTTTCGTCGAGGGGCAGCCCATCGGCATCGAATACCCATTTGCGGCGCCGGTTCATCCAGGGCAGGACCATCAATCCGGGGTTGTTGCTCCGGAACAGGACGACGTCGGCGGACCGGATAAACGACCTGAGCCCGAATGCCCCCCGCAAAAGGGTGAGTAATGTACCCAATGGGGCAATGGACCGGGGTTTTATGTCCACCCGGGTGTACCGCATCCCTGCCGCGGCCAACAGCGCTTCCAACCGGTCGGATTTGTCCCGGCTGCCCCAGGTGAACTGGACGACGTCGATCACGTACTCGGGGGTCAGTCCTTCCAGTATGGGGAAGAAAAGACCCTCCAGGTAACTGACCTGGGGACCGTCCCAGGTGATGAACAACAGTCGCTTCATATACCGGTTCGTTTTTTTCGGACCAGGTCCGTATACAGCTCGGAAATCTTCCGTAT
>NZ_DATJIY010000030.1:0-6354 GCF_035492835.1 Dinghuibacter sp. | reverse complement strand
GGCGTAAGCCACGATCTCCTCCCGTGTCGCGAACAGCAGCGGGCGTACGATGCCGTTCTGTTTCGGGAGCATGGCGCGGAGGCCGGTGGCGCCGGTGCCCTTGACGAGGTTCATCAGGAGGGTTTCGATGTTATCGTCGAGATGGTGGGCGGTGGCGATGGCGGAGACGTATTGGTGACCTTCCCGTCGCACCGTGCGCGTCTGTGAAATGCTGACGGTCCAGGTACCATCGGGGTTTGGGGTCCTGGTCGTTTTCGGGGGCGGATCGGGCTGACCCAACACCAACCTGAACCAGTCATACCGCAATTCCCGCGCAGCCATTTGTATGGAAAGCTTGTGTTGCCTGGCGTAAGTTTCGGTATCGAAACGCGATACGTGCCCGACACGGTTGTACCGTTGTGCCAACGACATCACGAACTCCTCGTCGCGGTCGCTCTCGGCGCCCCGCAACTGGAAATTGGCGTGTGCTATTTTACCGGGTATGCCTGCCTGCACGCATAGGTGCGCCAGCACGACCGAGTCGATACCGCCGCTGACGGCGATCAGCCATTCCTGGCCGGGGCTCCATAGGTCTTCGGCATGGATAAATTCCCGGAATCGTGTCAGTAGCGGTGCGCTCATGGCGGTTGGGTTACATGGTGAGTTCTTCGTAAGCGGAGCGCAATTCGCCGAAGGCTTTGCGGTCGCCGGCGGCGCGGGCGGCGTCCATGCCTCTTTCATATACGGCTATCGCTTCGTCGTTGTGGCCGTTGCGTTCGAGTAGTTTTGCCAGGTGGTAGTAGCTACCGACATAGGTCGGGTCCTTGGACAACAGCCCTTCGAAACGGGCCCGCGCGCCCGCGTCGTCGCCCGCTTTTATCAGCTCCAGAGCCAGGGCGTGTTGCAGGAACTGGTCATCCGGGGAAGCCTCCAAATGTTGTCGTAGTAAAGCAATGCGATCCATAAAAATTCCCTACCTTTATACACTAGTTGCATAAACAACTTTCCATATGAGGATACTTGTCTGTATCAGTAAAACGCCTGACACCACGGCAAAAATAGCCTTCACGGACAACAATACGAAATTCGCCGAGGCCGGGGTGCAATTCATTATCAATCCTTATGACGAATGGTACGCCCTGGTGCGGGCGATCGAGCTCAAAGAAGCCGATCCGTCTTCGGTCATCCACCTGGTGACCGTGGGGGGCGCGGACGCCGAGCCCGTGATCCGCAAGGCGCTCGCCCTGGGCGGGGACGAAGCCATCCGGGTCAATGTCGATGTCGCCGACAGTTTTGCCGTCGCTTCCCAGATCGCGGCGGTGGCAACCGCCGGCGGGTACGACCTGGTCCTGACGGGCAAGGAAACCATCGACTATAACGGCTCCGCCATCGGCGGTATGCTTGCGGAATTGCTGGGCATGCCCTATATCGCGCTGGCCACGAAGGTCGACGTCGCGGGCGGTACCGCTACCGTGACCCGCGAGATCGAAGGGGGCGAAGAAGTGGCGGAAGTCGCGCTCCCGGTCGTCATCAGTTGTCAGAAGGGCGTGGCCGAACAACGCATCCCCAACATGAAGGGGATCATGTCGGCGCGTACAAAACCGCTAAAGGTCGTCGAGCCGGTGGCGGTGGAGGCGCTGACGACGGTGCATCACTTCGAGCTGCCGCCGGCAAAGGCGGGGGTTAAGCTCGTTAGTCCCGAGAGCGTGGGCGAGCTGGTGCGGCTGCTCCATGAAGAAGCAAAGGTGTTCTAGGCGAGGTCGTCATTGTTTTCACAAAAAAAAGAAAGTATGTCTGTTCTCATATTTGCCGATCAATCCGAAGGTCATATCAAAAAAGCGGCGTTCGAGGCCCTCAGCTATGGGGCCGCGCTGGCCAAAAACATGAATACCACCGCCATCGCGGTCGTGCTGGGTCCGGTGTCCGCCGACGGCGCCGCGGAGCTGGGTAAGTACGGCGTCTCCAAAGTGCTGCTGGCCGCCACCGACGCGCTGGCGCACCTCGATGGACAGGCCTTTGCAGCGGCGGTCGCGCAGGCGGCCACGCAGGAAGGCGCGCAGGTAGTCGTGTTCCCGCACAATCCCGATGGAAAGGCCGTCGCGCCACGCGTGGCGGTACGACTCAAAGCCGGGCTGGTGGCGGGCGCCATCGACCTGCCAGATCTTTCGGGCGGCGGTTTTGTCGTGCGTAAAAACGTATTCTCCGGAAAGGCCTTCGCCTATGTATCCGTGACCTCGCCCATCAAGGTGATTTCCCTAAACCCGAATTCTTTTCATGTGCAGGCGGGTGATGGCAAAGCGGAAGTCGTGGCCTTCGCGCCCGATGCCGTGGCGCCGCGGGTGAAGGTAACGGCAGTGAATAAGGTCTCCGGCGAGGTGCCCCTGTCCGAAGCGGAGATCGTCGTGAGCGGTGGTCGGGGACTCAAGGGCCCCGAAAACTGGGGGCTGGTGGAAGACCTGGCGCACGTGCTGGGCGCCGCCACGGCCTGCAGCCGTCCTGTCGCGGACGCACACTGGCGACCGCACCACGAGCACGTCGGCCAAACGGGTTTGACTATACGCCCGAACCTCTATATCGCCATCGGCATTTCCGGCGCCATACAACACCTGGCCGGCGTGAACGGATCCAAGGTGATCGTCGTCATCAACAAAGACCCCGAGGCTCCGTTCTTCAAGGCGGCGGATTATGGCATCGTCGGCGATGCGTTTGACGTGGTGCCGAAATTCACCGCGGCGGTGAAGGAGTTGAAGGGCAAGTGACCGCGGCCGTCAAGGAGTTGAAAGGTATTTAGCTAGTATTTTCCAAACGTATTTTTCCCGGGGGCTGTTCCTTAATTTTTAGGGGCAGCCTCTTTATTTTGTTATTTTTGGGGCTATATTGCACTATTCACGGCCCAGCGTGGGCAGGCTGTGTGCTGACAGATCAACTATGAAGAAAATTGAATTGGAAATTGTAGCCCTCTCCCACAGTATTACGCAAACGCATTCATACGCCGTGGTACTGGGTGAAGTGAACGGACTGCGCCGCCTGCCGATCGTCATCGGCGGGTTCGAGGCCCAGGCGATTGCCGTGGCCCTCGAGCGCATGCAACCCAGCCGGCCGCTGACCCACGATCTGATGAAAAATTTCATGATGGCCTTTAACGTGGAGCTGCATGAAGTGATCATCAACGATTTGCAGGAAGGCATCTTCTACTCCAAGCTGGTGTGCTCCTCTGAAAGCGATACCGTCGAAATCGATTCCCGGACCTCAGATGCCCTGGCCCTGGCCGTGCGTTTCGGTTGCCCCATCTATACCTTCGAACACATCCTCGAAAGCGCCGGCATCTTGATGGAGGACACCCATAAGACGAAGGGGAAAACGGAATCCGGCACCACTACCACCACTACGACTACCGGCGGCCACGACGACCTCAAAAACCTCACACTCGAAGAACTCAACCACCTGCTGGGAGAAGTCCTGGAGCAGGAAGACTATATCCGCGCCATCGCTATACGCGATGAGATCAACAGCCGGAAAAAATGATCCTTTTTCCCCCATGCAAGATTAACCTCGGGTTGCGTATCCTTAGCAAGAGGCCCGATGGATTTCATGATTTGGAGACGCTTTTTTATCCGGTAGGGCTGCGCGATGCGATCGAGATGCTGCCGGCGTCCTCGGTGTCGCTGCATGTCAGCGGTGCGTCGATTCCGGGCGATCCTTTGACCAATTTGTGTGTGAAAGCCTACGAGCTGCTGGCGGCGGACTTTCCCGCGGTGCGGCCGGTAGACATTTACCTCCACAAGCGGATTCCTACCGGAGCGGGCTTGGGTGGCGGATCCTCGGACGGGGCGTCGGCCCTGCTGTTGCTCAATCGGTTGTTCCGGCTAGGGCTGTCGCGGGAGGTCCTTGTGGCGTACGCGGCGCGGCTGGGGAGCGATTGTCCTTTCTTTATCTATGATAGTCCCTGTTTTGCGACCGGGCGGGGTGAAGTGTTAACGCCGGTGGCGCTCGACATGTCGGGGTATGAGCTGGTGCTCGTCAATCCGGGGATACACGTGCCGACGGCGTGGGCGTTCGGGCAGCTGGCGCGGGAGTCGGGGCCGGAGCCTGGCGTCGGCGATGGAGCCGTTCCCCCGGTGGCGGAGTGGCGCGATCGGCTGGTCAACGACTTCGAGGCGCCGGTGTTTACGGCGTACCCGGCTATCGGGCGTATAAAAGAGCAGCTTTATGCAGCCGGGGCGGTTTACGCCTCTATGAGCGGGAGCGGGAGCACCGTGTTTGGGTGGTTCCGTCGCGGGCAGGTGCCCCCGCTCGATTTTCCCGCCGCCTATGGGGTATTTACGGGATGAAGGGTTAGCAGACGTTGGGTGATGCTCACCTTTACATTTGGCGGCAATTGTGATTGCTCGAGCACGTATGGAGAGCTGAACGTGCCGTTGGCAACCTTTGCCGCGGCTTTGCCGTTAAGGCTGCCGAGGGTTCCGGAAAAGGTGCCCTCGACGATCCTGTTTCCCTGGTCGAGCTTCGTGATCGTAAACGTGCCGGAGCCGCCGGTGGGCGCCGCGGCGTTCCAGCCATCGAACTTACCGGACTTCAGGGGGTCTTCGACGGCGTAGGCGATGCTTTTGTTGGCGGCGGAATCGAAGGCGATGGGCGTATTGACCGGGACGTTCATGGGGAACAGGAGGTCCATGGACTGGCTGGTGTCGCCATTGGCGGCGTAAAAGGAGAATACGTACATGTAGTTGACGCCGTTGTAATTGATTACGACACCCAGCGGGTAGGTCAGGTATTCGGCGAAGTAAACGTTGGCGGCCCAGCTTTGGCCGTTAATGTCGGCCTTGAAATAATAAGCGGATGGCGGATTAGCAGGTGTGTTGCCGCCGTTTTTCTTGGAACAGCCAAAGCAAGCCAGGACAAGGAGGACAAATGCGGTGCGTCTCATTTTTTTGCTTGAAATTACCGGCGCACGTCGCGGAAAGAAATAGTTAGTCTTAGGTAATTTCGTATCTTGCAAAAGAATGCACACCCCCTTTCTCGATATCAACCTCGACTTTCTCGATCACCACTAGTGGTCCCCGGGGCCGTGCGTCTTGGTAAGGCGCGCGGGGTTTTTGCTTTTTCCACATTTTCATCCTTTTATATGCAACTGACCGGTCTGATGTCCGACAGCGCGCAGCATTTCCTGGCGCTGGAGGAAAAGTATGGAGCCCACAACTATCACCCGCTTCCCGTGGTGCTGACCCGGGGAGAAGGCGTCTTCGTCTGGGACGTAGACGACAAGCGGTACTACGACTTCCTGAGCGGGTATTCGGCGGTCAACCAGGGGCACTGTCATCCCCGGATCGTTCAAAGCCTGATCGAGCAGGCGGGACGACTGACGCTGACGTCCAGGGCTTTCCACAGCGACCTGCTGGGGGAATACGCGGCTTATATCACCAACCTGTTCGGCTACGATAAAGTGCTCCCGATGAATACGGGGGTCGAGGCGGTCGAGACGGCCATCAAATTGTGCCGCCGCTGGGGCTACGACGTCAAGGGCATCCTCGAAAACCGGGCGAAGATTATAGTATGCGAAGGGACCTTCAACGGGCGGACGATCGGGGTCATTTCGTTTAGCTCCGATCCATCGGCCCGTTCCGGATTCGGCCCCTTTACGCCGGGGTTCGTGGTCATACCGTTCAACGATACCGCGGCGCTCACCGAGGCGCTGCGGGACCCGGAGGTTGCCGGCTTCCTGGTAGAGCCTATCCAGGGCGAAGCGGGCGTGGTGTTACCCGACAACGGGTACCTGGCCAGGGCGCAACGGCTGTGTGATGAAGCAGGCGTCCTTTTTATCGCCGACGAAATTCAAACCGGGCTTGGTCGCACCGGCCGGATGCTGGCCTGCGACCATGAGGGCGTCCGCCCGGACATCCTGATCCTGGGTAAAGCCCTCAGCGGCGGTGTGCTCCCCGTGAGCGCCGTACTGGCCGACGATGAAATCATGCTGACGATCCGCGCCGGCGAGCACGGCTCCACCTACGGCGGCAACCCGCTGGCGTGCAAGGTCGCGATGACCGCGTTGCAGGTGCTGCAGGACGAAGGGATGATCGTTAATGCGGAACGCATGGGTGCGTTATTGCGCGAAGGTCTCGAGGACATACGGTCGCCGTTCGTGTCTCTCGTGCGTGGACGCGGGCTGCTAAATGCGATCGTAATCGACCACCCGGAGCCTGACGCGGCCTGGGAGCTGTGCCTCCAGCTAAAGGAGCTGGGTATGCTGGCGAAGCCTACGCATGGCGACAAGATACGCCTGGCGCCGCCGCTGATTATCAATGAGGCGCAGGTCGCGGAGTGCGTGGAGACGATAGCGGTGGCGCTGCGCGCGCTGGCATAAGCTGAGAGGGGGGG
>NZ_DATJIY010000029.1:0-10564 GCF_035492835.1 Dinghuibacter sp. | reverse complement strand
AATGTTTGGCGAAAACGAGGAAAAAGGGGCACGGCTTGTCTATTGTGCGCCTGGCACCTAAGCCCGGTAGGAGATAAGGCCGGGGCGCTTAGTGCTTATTCCCGTTCCCGCTGGACTGGTAGGCCCCGATGTCCGCGCCGGGCGCGTCGATCTCGGAGGCGCCGGTGGTGGCGTCCTGGGGAACGAGGGCCTGGGCGGCGAAGGCGGTCGTGCCTTTGCCGATCGCGGGCGACCCGCTGTTCAGGTGGAAATCGAAGGTGTTCGCCCAGTTGGTGGCCACGGGCGCCGCGCAAGGGAGGGTGAAGTTCTTGAAGTTCGGGCTGTTCTTGCCGTCGAGCGAGCTGCCGTCGTAGGCGGCGCCCAGGACATACCCTCCAGGCAGGTAGGTCGTATAGTCGGGGATGTCCGAGGTCTCGGGCTGCGTTTTGTCACCGACGGAATAGAAGTTGTCGCAGACGTTGGTGGAGTCGCCGTAGAACTCGGTGTTGCCGTAGGTGGCGTTGACGAGGTCGGCGGTCGAGACGATCCGCAGGCCGATCTTGCAGTTTACGATCAGGTTGTTGAATATCCTGGCCTGTGCGCCTTTTTCGAGGTTGATGGAACCGCCGTGGCCGGAGGTCGAGGACTGGCGGTAGCCGCAGTCGACGATGGTGTTGTTGTAGCAGTTCACGTTGCACTGCGTGCCCGTGGTGCCGGCGTCGGAGATCTTGAAGGCGTTGGTGGCGGCGCCGACCACTACGTTGTAGGCGATGTCGCCGCGGGTGCCGCTCTTCACGTTGAAGGCTTCACCGGTGTTGCTGCCGCACTTTTCAAACGTGTTGCGCATACAGTTGATCTTGCCGTAGGTGATACGGACGGCGTCGTCGGTGGAACCGTAGATCCAGCTGTCTTCGAGGTCGAAGATGCCGTTGATGTTCTGATAGAGGATCGCCCACGAAGCGGTGCTGGCGGTGACGCCGTTGACGGGGGTGCCGGTCAGGTTGCCGCCGCAGAACTCGAGGTGGGTCCACTTCATGATAAACAGCGCACAGGTGGTGTCGCAGTTGATGCCGCACCAAAGACCCATAAAGGCGGAGTCGGTGGTGAGGGAGGACGTGACGGAGCTGAACGTATTGTCGGTGTGCTTGGTGCCGGTGGTGATCCAGACCGGTGCGGCCTGGGTGCCGAGACTGACGAAGCTCCCTTTGACGATCAGGTTGTGCTTGGCGTTGAGACCGGTGACCTCGTTGACGTGGAGGGTCACGCCGGATTGGATGTACAGTGTGGCGCCTTTTTGTACGACCAGGTCGCTGTCCATGATGTAGGTTTTACCCGACAGCAGCGTCCTGTTCGCGGAGATCGAAGCGGGTAGCGTGCTGTCCCCGGTGTTGGTGTTACCGCCGCCGCCGTTGCCGCCGCCGCCATTGTTGTTGTTGTTGTTGCTCTTAGAACAAGCTGCCAGCGCCAGCATCCCTGCCGCGATCGCCCATACTTGCATCCTTCTTGCTTGCATATTGTGTTGGTTTTATAAGTGATAACGTATGCCTGCCAGGTAGGTCTGGCCAAAGGTTTTCTTTTCCACGAGGGTCCGGTCGCCCCGGTTCGACGCGTCGGGGAACTGTTGCTTGATGGCCGTTGTTGGCGGGAAATCCATCTCCACGATGTCGGGCGTGTTGAGCAGGTTGTTCAGCTTGACATAGACCGAAAAATGGTTGCCGATCTTCTTCTCCCCGGAAAAATCGAGGACCGTCGTGCCGCGCTGCCAGTAGTCCATGCTCGAGCCCGGGGTGGCGTACTGGGATAAATAGACGATGTGCCGGCCGGTGTAGATCGCCGCCAGCTGGAGCTCCAGTCCCGCTTTGGGTGCGCGGTATAGCAGCGACACGTTCCCGATGTGCGCGGCCTGCCCCTGGAGGGGACGGGTCTTGTTGATCAGGGTGGCGGTATCCTTGCCCGGTATGGCGTAATAATATTTATACGGCGTGCTGACCCGGGAATAGGTATAGGTGTAGTTCGCGGACACGCCGATCTTTTTCCAGTAATGGGTATACACCACTTCGCCGCCGATGTTGTCGGCCTTTCCGACGTTCTGGGGCTCGATCGTGCTCAAGCTGGTGGCGGGCCGGTTGTACACCATTTCGATCGGGTCGACGAGGTGTTTGTAGAAAACGCCCAGCAACAGCTGGCCTTCCTTACCGGGGAAGAGCTCGTAGCGCAGGTCGATGTTGTTGGCCTTGGTGTGGAGCAGGTTGGGGTTACCGGTCTCGGTGAAGTATTCTCCAGGGAACTCGAAGGGCACGATTTCGAAAAAGCCCGGTCGGCTGATCGAGCTGAAATACGCCAGGTGGAGCGCCGATTTGTCGTCCAGCTTGTACTTGAACTGGATGCTGGGGAGGACGTCGATGTATTGTTGCGACCCGGTGGTGTTGGAGGCCTGACCCGCGGGGAGCGCATATTGGTTGTACGTCTGGTGCGTGTTTTCGACGCGGACGCCCCCCAGGATGTTCCAGCGTTCGTTTTTCCAGCGGAGCTCGGCATACCCGGCTTCGATGTCCTCGGTGGCCTTGTAGTCGTTGTCGTCCTGGACCGAGGCCTTTTTAAGGAGCATGGCTACCTGGGACAAGTCGCCGGTATAGTGCTCGTCGTTACCCGCGGGGCTCCAGTCGTATTCGATAAAGTAGTTGTCGCGGTTTTTGTGGCGCCCCATTCCACCCACGCCGATGTCGAACTGGCCGACCTTGTAGTGGGCGTTCAGGTAACCGGAGACGTCCTGGTCGGAGTTGTGCTGCCAGATGTGCTCGAGCGACGACACCAGGGGCGGGAGGTTGTATTGGTTGGAGGTCTTGTCGTACGGACGGAGCTGCCCCGCCGAATCGGCGAACGTCTGCGCCAGGGATAATTCGGCGCGGTCGGGCATCTTTTGCGTGGCTTTGGAGTATACCGCGGACCAGTCGAAGGTAAACCGTTGCCCCAGGGCGTGCTGGCCCTGGAGGGTGGCGTTGTAAATCGACTGGAGGTCCGTCCGGGAGCGATAGTTATAGGTGACGTCCCTGCTGCCGCTGCCGGTGCCGAGGCTCGACGTATTGCCGGTATCGGTGATAAAACGGGACTGGTAGCTGTTGAGACCGATAAAGACGGTGTAAAAGCTGATCCGGCTCCGTTGACCCAACCGGTAGTCCAGCTTGGCGTGGGCGCCAAAACGGGTTTCGTTGGTGGAATAGGTGCGGTATTGCTCGTCCGTCATCAGCGGCTCGGAGTTGTCCATCAGCGGCGTGGGCTGCGGGCTCATCGAAAAATAGTGGTCCTTGGTGAACCGGTTGGCGCTCTGGTAGGACCCGCTGAGGACGACCCCCAGGCGGTCATGCAGATACCGGTTGCCGAGGGTCAAACCGAGCTGGCCATCGGGGAGGGGGTGTTTTTGGCTGAAATACAGGTTGTTGGTGGTGAAGCCGGTATACGGCGGCGCATAGGAGATACCATGGATCTCGTTGGGCGACTGGTGGTTGACCGCGCCGTGGGGGTAGGTGTTGAAGGGGTTGTCGAGCACCATCTGGGAGTACCCGAGGGCGCCCTGCGCGCTGACGGTCAGCTTGGCCGGGGGGTCCTTCATCACCATGTTCATTACGCCGCCGATGGCGTCGCCTTCCATGTCCGGGGTGAGGGATTTGATGACCTCGAGCCGCTGAAGCATCTCGGAGGGGAAGATGTCCATGGGGACATAGCGGTTCTTGTCGTCGGGGCTGGGGATCTTGATACCGTTGACGAGCGTGTAGTTGTAGCGCTTGTCCATGCCGCGGATGACCGGGTAGCGGCCCTCCCCGTCTTCGCCCCGGTCCACGGTGACGCCGGAGACGCGGCGCAGGACGTTGGCGACGGTGACGTCGGGCATCAGCTGGATCTGGTGCGTGGACAAGATGTTCAGGACGTTGTCCGAAGCTTTTTCGAGCTGGCGGGCGCCGGCGTCGGTGGCGCCGGAGCTGCGGCCGGTAACCACGACGTCTTTCAGGCGCCGTTCGGCGGGCTGGAGCTGGATGTCGCCGGGGGCGCCGCTGTAGGACTCGTACGAGGTAGCGGCTATTTCGACCGTGTATGCCCCGTCGGGGATGTTCTTGAACTCATACGACCCGTCGAGACCGGTTTGGGTGGTTAGGTGCGTCCCCTTGATGGTGACGACGGCGCCGACGACGGGGTCGCCGTTACGGGCGTCGGTAATGCGGCCTTTAATGGTTGTGTTAAAGAGCAGTAAGCAGAGAGCGATGATTTTTCCCATGATGGGCAAAGCTGTATTCTGAATGTAAATTCAATATTTCCACATGCTGTATTCATAATGACTTAACGATAAATTAATTTTGTGGGCAGGGGCGTTTGGGGGTTGCCGCGGGTCGTTTACCGGTTTTTGCGCAATCGATTGTGCGACGCTGCGGTTTTTGAATGCCGTATATTGTACCTACATAACGATTTGCTTCATGAGGGCTTTATTTATCACGGGGACACTGATCATCCTGTTTGGCGGGGCATGTTTGCTGCGCTCGTCTACCGTGGACTTCAATACGGAGGTCAAACCCATCATCAACCGTCATTGTATCACCTGTCACGGGGGCGTACGCGCCAAGGGGGGATTTAGCCTGTTGTTCCGCTCGGATGCGTTTGCGCGTACGGAGTCGGGGAAGCCGGCCATCATACCGGGCGACCCCGACCACAGCGAGATGATCCGGCGGTTGACGTCCAAGGACCCGGAAGAGCGGATGCCCTATAAGCACGAGCCGCTGTCGTCGGACGAGATCGACGTGCTGCGCCGGTGGGTGCGCGAAGGGGCGCCGTGGGGGGAGCATTGGGCATATGTGGCGGTCGCGAAGCCGACCGTGCCGGAGGTGTCCGGGGCTTCGAACATCGATAAGTATATCGTTTCCGCAATGCATGACTCGGGGTTGACGCCGGCCGGCGAGGCCCCGCGGGCTGACCTGTTGCGACGCGTGAGTCTCGACCTTACAGGGGTATATCCTTCTGAGGCGGTGGCCGCCTCGTTTTTGCGGAGCGGTGATTATGATGCGTTGGTGGACACGCTGCTGGCCTCTCCGCACTTCGGTGAGAAGTGGGCGGCGATGTGGCTCGACCTGGCCCGGTATGCCGATACGAAAGGGTACGAGCGGGACGACAGCCGCAACATATGGCGGTACCGCGACTGGCTGATCAAGGCGTTTAACGCGGACATGCCGTATGACCGGTTCCTGACCGAACAATTGGCGGGCGACCTCCTTCCCCACCCTACCGACGACGAGTATATCGCGACGGCCTTTCACCGCAATACGATGACCAACGACGAAGGGGGCACGGACAACGAGGAGTTCCGGACCGCGGCGGTGCTCGACCGGGTGAATACGACCTGGGAGGCGCTGATGGGGACCACTTTTGCGTGCACCCAGTGTCACAGCCATCCCTACGACCCGTTCCGGCATGACGAGTATTATAAGTTCATGGCGTATTTCAACGATACGCGGGACGAGGATTCGTGGGCGGACTATCCGCTGCTCAGGCACTTGAGCGACAGCGACCGGGTCTTGCTCGATACGCTGTGCGCGTCGTTATCGCCGGCGCGCGCTTCGGTCGTCCGGCGGCTGGTGCGGACGTGGGAGCCGTCGATCAATTCGCTGACGGCGGACCGTTTTGTGAACGGGGAATTGAACGATACGAAGTGGCTGGCCTTCCGGCAAAACGGGTCCGCGCGGTTGCACGCGGTGGATTTGCAGGACAGGGACTGGTTGATCTACAGGTACCAGGCGTTCCTGTCCGGCGGTTCCTGGGAGGTGCATTTGGATAGTTTGTCCGGGCGGGTGCTCGTTACGGTGCCCGCGCCTGTGACGAAGGACTGGACGATCGCATCGGTGCCGGTGCCGCTGACGGTGGGGGCGCACGATTTGTTTCTGACGTATCATAATCCTTTGCTGAAAAATCCGCTGCAAAGCGGCATTATGTATGACTGGTTCTGTTTCACGCAGCACCTCCCGGGCGGCCCGGAGCGCGAGGCGGTCTTCTGGTCGCTGCTCACGAAGCCCGTGCCGACCACGCCCATCATGATGGACAACCCCGAGGACATGCACCGCGTGTCGAACGTGTTCGAGCGCGGGAACTGGCTGGTGAAGGGCGACGTCGTGACCCCGGGGGTCCCGGCTTCGCTGGCGAAGTGTATGCCCGCGGGGGCGCCTGCCAACCGGCTGGGTCTGGCGATGTGGATGACGAGCAAGCAAAACCCGCTCGTTTCCCGGACGATGGTCAACCGCGTCTGGGAGCAGCTGTTTGGGACCGGGCTCGCCGAAACCCTCGAAGACCTCGGCACGCAAGGCAGCCCGCCCACGCACCGGGCATTGCTCGACTACCTGTCGTGGCAGCTCATGTATACGGATGCGTGGAGCATAAAGAAATTATTGCGGGAAATCGTGTTGTCTTCGACGTATCGCGAGGACTCGCGGGTCTCCCCGTCTTCGCTGGCGAAGGATCCCTTTAACCGGCTGTATTCACGGGGCGCGCGCGTGCGGCTCTCCGCGGAGCAGCTGCGCGACCAGGACCTGTGTATCTCGGGGCAGTTGAATCCCTCGATGTATGGACCTTCCGTTTTCCCCTATCAGCCAAAGGGTATCTGGATGTCGCCGTGGAACGGCGCGGAGTGGGTCGAAAGCAAGGACGGAGAGCAGTACCGGCGCGCGCTCTACACCTATTGGAAGCGGACGGCGGCGTATCCATCGATGATTTCCTTCGACGCGACCTCGCGGGAGGTCTGCACGGCCCGGCGTATCCGGACCAATACGCCGCTCCAGGCACTGGTGACGTTGAACGATTCGGCGTACCTGGATATGGCGGGGGCGCTGGCGCGTAGGATGGAGGCGGCTGGCGCCTCACCTTCTTTACAGATTTCCGCGGGTTACAGGCTCATGTTATATAAGGACATACCCCCGGCATCGCTCGCGGTGCTGTTGGGGTTGTACCAGCACGCTTCGGCGTCGTTCAAGGGCGGCGACCCGATGACGGTCGTCGCCAATGCCATGTTGAATTTGGACGAAATCATTACAAAAAACTGAGACGCTATGGACATTCACGAACTGCAACACTGGAGCCGGCGGCACTTTATCAAGGAAAGCGCCATGGGTCTCGGGGCGCTGGCGCTGGGATCGCTGCTGGGTTGTCACAGGCCTTCCGCCGGCGGGGGCATTGTTTTCGATCCCGCGCACCCGCTGGCGCCAAAGCTGCCGCCCTTTGCGGGCAAGGCCAAGAGCGTGATCTACCTCCACATGGCGGGCGCGCCGTCCCAGCTGGAGCTTTTCGACTATAAACCGGAATTGATGAAGATGGACGGACAGGATTGTCCCCCGTCTTTGCTGGCGGGCAAACGGTTTGCGTTTATCCGCGGCGTGCCGAAGATGCTCGGGCCGCAGGCCCGTTTTGCGCAGCATGGAGACAGCCGGGCGTGGGTTAGCGAGCACCTGCCCCATTTTTCCACGATCGTGGACGAGGTGTCGTTCCTGAAAGCGGTCACCACCGATCAGTTCAACCATGCCCCGGCGCAGCTGCTGGTACACACCGGGTCGCCGCGGCTCGGCCGGCCCTCGATGGGCTCCTGGGTCACCTATGGATTGGGGACGGTGAACCAGAACCTGCCCGGTTTTGTCGTGCTGACCAGCGGGGGTAAGTTCCCGGACGCGGGCAAAAGCGTATGGGGGAGCGGGTTCCTGCCCTCGGTCTACCAGGGCGTGCAGTGCCGGAGCGAGGGCGACCCCGTGCTCTTTATCAAGGACCCCGCCGGTATGGACCGCGATCTGCGCAAGGCGTCGATCGACGCGATCAACGAGGTCAACAAGCAGGAGTTCGCGGATTACAACGATCCGGAGATTTTAAGTCGCATTTCCCAATACGAGATGGCGTACCGGATGCAGATCTCGGTGCCTTCGGTGATGGATATTTCTTCGGAGCCGGCGTATATACACGAGATGTACGGGTCGCATCCCGGGGGCACGTCCAGTCTGGCGAATAATATTTTGCTCGCGCGGAAGCTGGTGGAAAAAGGCGTTCGGTTCGTCCAGGTCTTCGACTGGGGCTGGGACAGCCACGGGACCGATGCGTCGCTGGCGATTGACGTGGGTTTTATCAACAAGTGCCGCCAGGTCGACAAGGCGATGACGGCGCTGATCCTGGACTTGAAGCAACGCGGGTTGCTGGAGGAGACGCTGGTGGTCTGGGGCGGCGAGTTCGGCCGCACGCCGATGATGGAAAACCGCGAGGGCAAACCCAACCCCTTCAAGGGCCGCGACCACCATACGGATGCATTCACGATCTGGATGGCCGGCGGCGGGATCAAGCGCGGGGCCTCCTATGGGGAGACCGACGAGATCGGCTATAGCGCCGTGTCCGGCCGCGTCGACACGTTCGATGTGCAGGCGACGATATTGAACCAGCTGGGTTTCGATCATACGCGGTTTACGTACGATTTCCAGGGAAGGCCGTTCAGGCTCACCGACGTAAAAGGGAATGTTATCAAAGACATAATTGCTTAGATGAGTACGAGAAAAGAGTTTCTTGCATTGGCTGCCTCAGGGTTATTGTTTGGGCCTGCTGCGTTGGCGGCCGCGCGGCCCGGGTTTCAACTGAAGATCATGGCGACGGATTGGGGGTTCCCCGGAACGCTCGATGAGTATTGCGCGAAGGCGAAGGCGGCGGGGTATGATGGGATCGAGATATGGTGGTCGCTGGACGCCGATCGTCAGGCGTCGATTTTTTCCGCTTTGGCTCGTCATGGGTTGGAAGTGGGGTTCCTGTGCGCGGGGTCGGAGTCTTCGTTTGACGCGCATCTGGCGACGTTCAAACGCATGGTCGACGGTGCGGCGCATGCGCGGCAGCGGCCGTTGTATATTAACTGTCACAGCGGACGGGACTATTTTACGTATGAGCAGGGTCTTGCTTTTATGGCATACACCCGGTCCGTTTCCCAGGCGACGGGGATCAAAATCCTGCACGAGACACACCGGTCGCGGTTGTTGTTTTCCGCGCCGGTGGCGCGGCACTTCCTGGAAACGGTGCCGGACCTTCGGCTGACCTTTGACGTGTCGCACTGGTGTAACGTGAGCGAAAGCCTGCTGGCGGACCAGCCGGAGACGATGGCGCTGGCGCTCGGGCGCGTGGACCACATCCACGCGCGGATCGGGCACCCGGAAGGACCGCAGGTGAACGACCCCCGCGCGCCGGAGTGGGCGTCCGCGGTAGCGGCGCACTTTGCGTGGTGGGACTCCGTTATCGCCCGTAAGCGCTCTGCCGGCGAGGTCATGACGATCCTGACCGAATTCGGGCCGCCGGACTATATGCCTACCCTCCCCTATACGCGCGAGCCGGTGGCGGACCAGTGGGAGATCAATGTGTACATGCTGCAAACCCTCCGGAAACGATACGCCTGATGCTTACTTTTTTTGGACACCTTCATCCTGTCCTGGTTCACCTTCCGATCGGTCTTTTGCTCGTCGCGCTGTTGCTCGAATGGCTGGCGGTGGCGCCGGCGCGGGCTTCGTGGAAGCCGGCGGCAGATTTGACGCTGGGGCTCGGTGTCTTTTTTGCGGCGATTTCCTGTGTGACGGGGCTGGTGTTGTCTTCTTCCGGGGATTATCCTTCTGGTTTGGTATCGACGCATCAGTGGATGGGTATTTCGTTGTTTGTCGTATCGCTGCTGCTGTTTTTGGTGTTGCGGGGGCGGCCGATGGGGCCGGTAGCGGCGGTGGTTTCGGTTATTGCTGTTTTGCTTGTTTTTTTTACGGGACACCTGGGCGGGTCGCTGACGCATGGGACGGACTACCTCAGCCTGTCCGCGGCGGACGAGGGGCCGTCGGCGCCTTTGTTGCGGCCGGTGCCGGCGGTGCAGGATGCCGTTGCGTATACGTCTTTGGTGCAGCCGGTGCTGCACGATAACTGTTATCGTTGTCATAGCGGTTCCCGGGTGAAAGGCGGCCTGCGGCTCGACGATCCTTCGGCCCTGCTTAAGGGTGGCAAGGACGGGTCGGGGCCTTCGCTTATCGTAAAACGCATCCTGCTGCCGCTGGATGACGAGCACCACATGGCGCCGAAGGACAAGCCGCAGCTCACCTCCAGCGAGGTCGCGGTGCTTCGCTGGTGGGTTAGCGCGGGGGCGCCTTTTGATAAAAAGGTCCGCGACCTGCCGCAGGATAGCGGCGTCGCGCACGCGCTGCTGGCGTTCCAGCAGGGGACGGCGGGACCGACCGGCGGCTCTGACGGTCCTTTTACCGTCGCGGACAGCGACATGCCTTTGGCTCCCGTGGCGCCGGCGTCCGTGGCCGCGATCGCACGGTTGGAGGCGGCGGGGGCGCTGGTGTTGCCGATCGCTTCTGGCAGCCCTTATTTGGACGTGCGATTTCCGAATGATACGCTGAGTTCTCTGGATGCGTTATCAGGGGTGGCGGACAACGTGGTGTCGCTGAAGCTGTCGGATCTGCCGGTGGGCGATTCGGCGTTGGCGCTGATCGCGCGGTGTCATGGGCTGGTGCGGTTGTGGCTGGATCATACACACGTGCGGTCCGTCGGCGCGCTGGCGTCG
>NZ_DATJIY010000028.1:0-13808 GCF_035492835.1 Dinghuibacter sp. | reverse complement strand
GCTCGCGGAACGTGGTCGATGACGGCCACGTTTTTGTTTTTCGGATTATTCCATATAATATTGCCGCGGCGGTACACTGGAGACGGCGGGGGGATCAGAGACCTGCGTGAATCCGATAGCCCTTAACAATTAATGACTTATGGCAAAGAACCTGTTAATAGTGGAGTCTCCGGCGAAGGCAAAGACGATCGAAAAGATCCTGGGAAGCGATTTTGAGGTGAAAAGCTGCTATGGGCACATCCGTGACCTGGAAAAGGACGACATGGGGATAGACATCAAGAACAACTATTCCCCGCGCTATATCATCCCGGAGGACAAGGAAAAGGTGGTGAAGGAGCTAAAGAGCATCGCCAAGAAGTCCGAAGAGGTCTGGCTCGCGACCGATGAGGACCGTGAGGGGGAGGCCATCAGCTGGCACCTGTGCGAGGTGCTGGGATTGGACCCGGGGACTACAAAACGTATTGTTTTTCACGAAATTACCAAACCAGCCATCGAGGCGGCGGTGCGCAAGCCGAGGCTGCTGGACATGAACCTGGTGAACGCCCAGCAGGCCCGCAGGGTGCTGGACCGGATCGTGGGGTTCGAGCTGTCGCCGGTGCTGTGGCGGAAGATGAGCATGCGCAATTCGCTGTCGGCGGGGCGGGTGCAAAGCGTGGCGGTGCGGCTGATCGCGGAGCGGGAACGGGAGATCAACGCCTTTAAGGCGGAAAGCTCGTTCCGGCTGGAGGCGTTCTTCAGCGCGCACGACGCCAATAAGAAAACGGTCACGTTCAAGGCCGAGGGCGGGAAGTACAAACAGGCCGAGGACGCGGAGGCTTTCCTAAAAAGCTGTATCGGCGCCAAGTATACGGTTAAGGACATCCAGGTAAAGCCGACGAAGAAAACGCCATCGGCGCCGTTCACGACGTCCACCCTCCAGCAGGAGGCGAGCCGGAAGCTGGGCTACTCGGTGTCCAAGACGATGCTCCTGGCACAGAAGCTCTACGAAAGCGGTAAGATAACCTACATGCGTACCGACAGCGTCAACCTGAGCGAAACGGCGATGGAGGACATCAAAAAGGCGATCGAAAAGGGCTACGGGAAGCACTTTATCCAGGTACGCAAATACAAGAACAAGAACGAGTCCGCCCAGGAGGCGCACGAAGCGATCCGTCCTACGTACATGGACGAGACGAGCGTGGACGACAGCGATACGCGCCGGCTCTACGAGCTGATCTGGAAGCGCACCATGGCGTCACAGATGGCGGACGCGGAGCTGGAAAAAACGATCGCCAGGATCGAGATCTCGACCAACAAGGAAACCCTCACTGCGCAGGGCGAGGTGCTGAAGTTCGAAGGGTTCCTGAAAGTATATATGGAGGACCGGGACGAGGAGGACATGGGCGAAGAGGAAGATACCGAAGGCATGCTCCCGCCGCTGGTGGTAGGCCAGGAACCGACCTTTAAGGAGATGAAGGCGACCGAAAGGTTCAGCCGGCCGTCGCCGCGGTATACGGAAGCGTCGCTGGTCAAAAAGCTCGAAGAGCTCGGGATCGGCCGGCCGTCCACGTATGCGCCCACGATATCGACCGTCCAGAAGCGCGGGTATGTCGAACGCCGCGACAAGGAAGGGATCAAGCGCGACTACCGCGTCCTGCTCCTGGCCAGGGATGCCATCACCAAGGAGACGCTCCAGGAGAACACCGGCGCCGAGAAGTCCAAGCTGTTCCCGACGGACCTCGGGTTGGTGGTGACGGATTTCCTCAACCAGCACTTTACGGAGATCATGGACTATGGCTTTACGGCCAAGATCGAGGAAGAGTTCGACGAAGTCGCCGAAGGGCAGCAGCTGTGGACCAAAATGATCGACGGTTTTTACAATCCTTTTCATAAAGACGTCGAGGTGACCCTGGAGACCGCGGAGCGGATCAAAGGGGAACGGGAACTGGGGCTCGATCCCGCGTCGGGGAAGAAGGTCGTGGCCAGGATGGGGCGGTTCGGGCCGATGGTGCAGATAGGGGACGTGAGCGATGAGGAAAAACCTCGTTTTGCGAAGCTCAAAAACACGCAATCCATCGAGACGATTTCTTACGACGAAGCGATGGACCTCTTCCGGCTGCCGCGTAACCTGGGGCAGTTCGAGGACACCGACGTGGTGGTGAACATCGGCCGTTTCGGGCCGTATGTGGCGCATGATAAGTTGTTTTATTCGCTCGGCAAGGAGCTCGACCCGTATAGCGTGACGCTGGAAGAGATGATCCCCCTGATCACGGAGAAGCGCCAGGCAAAACAGGAGCGTACGATCAAAGTTTTCGAGAAAGAAAAGATACAACTCCTCCGCGGGCCGTATGGTCCGTATATCAAGCAGGGGCTGCGTAACTTCCGTCTCCCGAAGGAGGCGCAGGAGCGGGTGGCGGACCTGACGATAGAGGAGGTCAAGGCCTTTATCGAGGACGCCAAAGCCAATCCGCCAAAAAAGGCGTCCAAGGCCGCGGCCAAGTCGGCGCCCAAAAAGAAAAAAGCGTAAGCGTTTATACGGACCCCTCGGATGAGGGGTCTTTCTTTTTCGGTTTTCGGCATAGCCTTGGTGGGTAAGGTTTCAACGGCGGTGGGCCGTTGGCGCCGCGGTGGGTTGTTAACACCGTGATGGGAAAAAAAAATGGGAAGCTTTCAAATAGTTTGCTAATTTAGGATTACATGAGAGAGACGAAAGAAATACATGCCCTATTGCACCTCATAGACGATCCGGATGAAGAAGTGTTTTCGACCGTCAGCGACAAGATCGTATCCTATGGGAAAGGCATCATACCGAACCTGGAGAACCTGTGGGAGAACACTCCCGACGAGGCCACCCAGGAACGGATAGAGCTCCTCATCCACAGCCTGCACTTCCGCGACCTCAAGGGCGGCGTTTCCGAATGGGCCCAGCTGGAATCCCCGGAGCTGTTGCAGGGCGCACTCCTCATCGACCGCTACCAATACCCCGAGGTTTCCTTCAGCGGTATCACGCAGGAGCTGGAACGGATGCGCCGCAATATCTGGCTGGAGCTGAACAACTACCTGACCCCGCTCGAGCAGGTGAACATCATCAACGGTATCCTGTACAACTACTATAAGCTGAAGGGTACCGAGGTCGCATATGCCAACCCCGACGAGTTCTTCCTCCACAAGGTCATCGAGACCAAGCGGGGGAACGCCATATCCACGGGTATCCTGTACGCGTCGCTGTGCCAGCTGCTGGACATCAACGTGCTCCCGGTCAACATCCCCCGGCAGTTCATTTTGGGGTATTTCGACCCCAACTACGACGTCCTGCACGCTACGTCGAACCCGGCGCATAAGATCCAGTTTTTCCTGGACCCCATGAGCGGGCAGGTGTTCACCCACAAGGACGTAGAAACCTACTTCAAGCGGATTTCGGTGCCGCCTATCCCCACGTATTATAAGCCCCTTAGCCCGAAGCGGACGATCCAGCTGCTCACGGAGGAGCTCTCCAAGTGTTTTGGGGCGCAGCCGTATAAGCAGAATGAGCTGGCGCAGCTGGCGGCGCTACTTAATGATTAGATAGCACCTTGCTGGCATGATAATTTCCTACCTTTAGGTGGATTATAAAGCCATCAATATGAGTACAAACACCAACGCTGTGGACAAAGCGAAACCTACGCTTGCCGCCAACACCGGTATTCTCCCTAAAAATTCCGAAGCCGTTGCGCTCATCCTGAACACGCTGCTCGCCGACGAGCAAGTGCTCTATGCGAAGATCCGCAACTACCACTGGAACGTGGAAGGCCCCAGCTTTATGGAGCTCCACAAATTCCTCGAAAGCATGTACGAGGCCATCGCCGGGACCATCGACGATACGGCCGAGCGTATCCGCAAGATCGGCCACTACGCCGAGGGCCGGCTGGCGAATTACCTGGAGCTGGCGCACCTGCTGGAAGGCGATTATACAAAGGATCCCCGCGAGCAGCAAAAGAACCTCCTGGACGACCACGAGACGATCTGCCGCTACATCCGCGAGCACGCGGACGAGGTCCAGGACAAGTACAAGGACACGGGGACTAACGACTTCCTCGTGGGCGTGCTCAAGGAGCACGAGAAGTGGGCGTGGTTCCTGAGGGCGTACCTGGGATAAACATTATACCCTTATATGCAGCAACAACATGTTACCCTGCCCGTGGCAGACGGGTCTTCTATGCAGGTGTTTACCGTGGTGCCTTCCGGTCCGGGGCTTTTTCCGGGTCTTATTTTAATCCAGGAGGCCTATGGCGTGAACGGCCACATCCGGAACGTGGCGGAGCGGCTCGCTTCCGAGGGCTTTGCCGTGATCGCGCCGGAGATATTCCACCGCACGGCGCCCCCGGGTTTTGAGGCGCCCTATAGCGATTTCAGCGCGGTGATGCAGCACTACCAGGCGATCACTGTCGAAGGGCTTACGTTTGACATGAAGGCGTGTTTCGATTGGTTCCAGAACGCTCCTTCGGTTAACGAGGACAAGTGCGGGGCCATCGGTTTCTGTCTCGGCGGACGCGTCGCGTTTGTCGCCAATGCGGTGCTGCCGCTCGGCGCCGCGGTATCGTACTATGGCGGGATGCTCGATTCGGTGGCATCGCTGGCGCCGTCTGTCTCCGGGCCGCACCTCTTCCAGTGGGGCGGGTTGGACAAGCACATCACGCCGGAGGTTCGCTCGACCGTGACGTCCGCGATGGATGCCGCGGGGAAGCCGTACGCGTCGATCGTATATTCGTATGCCGACCACGCGTTCAGCTGCGATGAACGCCCTTCCTACAACGGAGAGGCCTCGCGCGAAGCGTGGGCGCTGTCGATGGCGTTCCTGCGGAACCGGCTTTCGTAGAAACACGGTAGAAACGTCGTCGGCCCTCTTTGAGACCGCTTTTTGCTGGCACAGCAACACGGTCGAAAAGAGGGCCGACGACGTTTCGGGAAGGAAGCGACTAGTACAGAATCGCGTCCAGCGTGATTTCGGTATTCAGTAACTTTGAGATGGGACAGTTTTCCTTGGCATCCTTCACGGCCGCGTCGAATTGCTCCTTGGTCATGCCCGGAACCTTGGCCTTGAGGGTCAGCCGGGAAGACGTGATGGCGCCATTGTCGAGGGTAACGGCGCACGTGGTTTCGAGGGACTCGGGGGTGAGGCCCAAACCCTGGATGACGAAGCTGAGCTTCATGTCAAAACAGCCGGCGTGCGCCGCGGCTATGAGCTCTTCGGGATTGGTCCCGGTACCGTCTTCAAAACGGGATTTGTAGGAATATTGGGTCTGGTGGAGGGTGCCGCTTTGGGTGTCGAGGGTGCCCTTTCCATCCTTGCCGGTCCCTTGCCAAATGGCTGTTGCAGTACGTGTCATAACGATTTAGGTATTGTTTATTTTCAAAGATATGGAAACAATTCTGGGACCTGAATTCGAAAAACTGGACATACGCGTGGGCACGGTGCTCGAGGCCCGCGTTTTTCCCGAGGCGCGCAAGCCCGCGTACCAGCTGGTCGTGGATTTCGGGGATGCGGGGGTAAAGCAGTCTTCGGCGCAGATCACGACGTATTATACGCCGGAGACGCTCGTGGGGAGGCAGGTGATCGGGTTGGTGAATTTGCCGGTGAAGCGGATCGCGGGGTTTAAAAGCGAATGCCTCGTGTTGGGCGTCTATGACGCTGACGGTGCGGTAGTGCTTTTACAGCCGGATAAGCCCATGGAGAATGGCGCCAAAATAGGTTAAACTTGGGGCATGTTATCGAGTCCAACGTCATACGTTGCCTACTATCATTCCCCCGTGGGGATCCTGCGGCTGGGTGGTACCGATCACTATATCAACGAGATATCGTTTTTGGACGCCATGCCGGCGGGAGCGCAAACCCACCTTAACCCTTTGCTGCAGCAATGCCAGGAGCAGCTCATGGAGTACTTCCAGGGGCTGAGGCGGGCTTTCGACCTCCCGGTACACCAGGAGGGCTCGGAGTTTCAGCAAAAGGTCTGGGGAGAGCTCATGGGAATACCCTATGGACGGACGATCTCCTATATGGACCTGGCCAAACGGGTCGGGGACCCGAAATCGGTCCGGGCGGTCGGGACGACCAACGGTAAAAACCGGATCGCGATCGTGCTCCCCTGTCACCGGGTCATCGGTTCCAGGAACGACCTGGTCGGTTACGGGGGCGGCTTGTGGAGGAAACGCTGGTTATTGGAACACGAGAACAAAATCGCCCATGGCGTTCAAACATTATTCTAACATGCAAACCCAGCTCGTCGTACTACAGGGGGACATCGCACAGCTGAACGTCGATGCCATCGTCGGTAAACAGGCTTTGTCCGCGTCCGCGGACTCCTATCGCAATGCCTTGCGGCGGGCTTTATCCGAGAGCGCCCGGTCCGTGGCTTTTCCCTGCGTCAGCGGGGAAAGCGAAGAGGTGGAGCTGGCGCTGAAGACGATCCGCGACTTCGTGATGGAGAACCCGGGGCGTTTTTCGGAGATCATCTTCGCGTGCTGGGACGCGGATAATTACGGGTTATACAAGCGGTTGCTCGGTGGGGAGAACCGCGTTATCTTTGCGGCCGATGCTCTTACGCGTAACCGGCCGAACGAATGAGACACACGATACGGTAACCTTCCGGCTGGCGCCGGTGGAAGGGCCGCTGGCGGCGTATGTACCGGGTCAGTTCCTGACGCTGGTGTTCGGGGCGGTGCGCCGGTCTTTTTCCCTTACTTCCTATCCCGGCGATTCCTTTTACGCGATAACGGTAAAGCGTAAGGTCAATGGGGAGGTGTCGCGGTTTTTACAAGATCATATTTTCGTGGGTTCCGTGCTGGAGGCGTTGCCCCCGGCGGGGCGGTTTACGTTTACGCGCTCGGATCGCGTCCGCGACATCGGGTTCATCGCGGCGGGGAGCGGGATCGCGCCGATCATCGGGTTGATCCGGCAGGCGCTCGGGGAGGAGTCCGGGAGCCATATCTGGGTCATCGACCAGAACCATTCCGAAAAGGACGTCATTTTCGACGAAGAGCTGGCCGGGCACGAGGTGTGGCTGGACCGCGTCAGCTTGCTGAGCGCGCCGGAGTCGCATGCCGTCATGCCGCGGCGGCTGAATAACGCCAATCTCGAGACGCTGGTGAGGGAGCTGACGCACCACGATCCGGCGGATAGCCTGATTTTTTGTTGCGGGCCCGAGGCGCTCATGCGGATGGCGAAGTTTACGCTGATCACGATGGGGTTCAGGGCGGAGCAGATACGGCAGGAGCACTTCGTGATCGATGCGCCGCCGCATCCGCCGTTGATGGACGCGTCGCCGCACCGGGTGGGGATTACGATGCATGGGGAGCGGCACGCTTTCGATGTCGCCTACCCGGCGAATATCCTGCAGGCGGCGCTGGCGCACCACATCCCCCTACCCTACAGCTGCCGCGGCGGGCGGTGCTCGTCGTGCGCGGTGCGGGTGCTGTCCGGGCGGGTGGTGATGAGCATCAATGACGTGCTTACGGAGAAGGACCTGGCCGAGGGCTGGGTGCTCACTTGTACGGGGTACGCGGCGACGGACGTCGAGCTGGAGGCTTAGTAGGTGTCCTCGATCTTCGCCAGCAGCGCGATGGCGGCTTTTTTCTCCGATTCGATTTCCCTTATATAGGAAAAGATGATCTCCATGTAAAAACCGAGGTCGCTGCAATAGTTGTCAAAGACCTTTGGATCGCTGGTCGCGAAAACGAGGGGCGTGCGCGCGGCCATCGAATCAAGCACGTGGCGGTAGCCGTTATCGATGTGGATGGCGGTATCGGACAGGGTCACATAACGGCTGAACGCGCCAAACAAGTACTGCGGGCGGAAAAGGTTCTTGCCGATGTCGACCATGCGACGCATCTGGGCGTCGTAATAGGTGAACATATTCTGGAGGTCCTGGACGCCCTGGTGGTAATCCTCGATGGCCGCGGAAATGGAGTCGCGGACGAGACCCGCTTCGCCGGTGCCGTGGAGCTGCTTGTAGGTCCCTTCGCTGAATAACACGACCGTCGGGTTCTTGACGGTGTACTGCAGCTTGTAGGCCCGGAGCACGCCGGCCGGCGTAAAGTTGCGGCTCAGCAGCAGATCCTGAAGGGAGTCCAGCCGATGGAGGTTATAGATGTTCTGTTCGATGGCATAGTCGATCCGCGTGGTATCGACGCGCAGGTCCGCCGCGAAGGCGCGGGCGTATTCCGCTTCGCGGGCGCCATGGTTGATGTGCTCGCGGAGGCTTTCGGCGAAAAAGCCGAGGGTGACGGCGATAAAGATCATGAGGCCTTCGAGGAGGTATTCCTTGAACGACTTTTTTCCCACTTCAGGATGGTGATGGACTTCCATAAGCGGGACAAATATAGCCGTTTATTCCGATCGCAGGCTCTTTACGGGGCGCGCCGCCGCGGCGCGCCAGGAGCGGTAGCTCACGGTCAGGGCGGCGATCGCGAAGGTGCCCAGGAGGGCCGGTACGAAGACCTCCCAACCGATGGTGATGCGGTATTTGAAGGACTCCAGGTAGCGGTGCATGAACCACCAGGCGACCGGGGCGGCGGCGAGGAAGGCGATCCCCAGCAGGCGGGTGAACTCCCGACCGAACAACCAGAGGATCTGGGATATGCCGGCGCCGAGGACCTTCCGGACGCCGATTTCCTTGGTCTTACGGACAGCCATGAACGACACCAGGCCGTACAAACCGAGACAGCCGATAAAGATGGCGATGCCGGCGAAGATTTCGATCAGCTTCAGGAGCGTCGCGTCCTGCTCGTAGAAACGGGCGATGCGCTCGTCGAGGAACTGGCGGGAAAAGACGTACTGGGGGTACGTGTCGTTCCAGACCCGTTCGATGGCGTGGAGGTCCGTCCTGGCGTTGATCCGCAGCGCGCAGGTCCGGAAGCTTTTGGGATAGGTATAAAACGCGATGGGGGCGATGTCGCCGCGGAAGGAATAGTTGTTGAAATCCTTGACGACGCCGACGATGGGGCCCTTGAGGGCGTCCACGGTGAGCTGGTGACCGATGATCTCCAGGGGCGTGCCGGCGTGGAGCTTGTGGACGGTGGTTTCGTTGACGACGAAGCCGTTGGCGGTGTCGGAGGGAAAGATGTTGCGGCCCGCGATCAGCTTGAGCCCGAAGAGCGGGATGTACTGGTCGTCCATGTATTTTTCGTTGATGGACCAGTTCTCGGTCTTGGGGCGGCTTTCGTATTGTACGCTGGTGTTGTTGTTGGATTGCGACGCCGGCGGCTGGTAACACAGGCTGGCTCGTTCTACGCCGGGTATTTCGAGCATCCGGTCGCGGAGGGTCCTGGCCTTGACGACGTCGGTAACGGGGAGGGGTACCGTCACGACGCCGTCCTTGACAAAGCCGAGGTCGGCGTGTTCGGAATAATAGATCTGGCGCGCGATGACGAGGGTTCCGATGATCAACAGCTGGGAGATGGAGAACTGGAGGACGACCAGGATACGGCGCAGCGAAAACCCGCCTATATGACGCTGGTCGAGCTTTCCCTTCAGCGCGAGCGCCGGCCGGAAGCGGGCCAGGACGAGGCCGGGATAGGAACCGGCCAGGAAGACGACGAGTACATAGGTGGCCAGTATAAAGGCGCCGAGCGTCCACGAGCCAAAGAGGTCCATGGACATGGGGCGCCTGAGCAGGGCGTTGAGACCGGGCAGACCCGCGTAGGCAAGCCCGAGGCCGACGAGCAGGGCGAAAAGCGTGATGAGCGCGGTTTCCGCCATAAACTGCCAGAAGACGTGCATCGGTTCGCTGCCGAGGACCTTCCGCACGCCGATTTCGCGGGAGCGGTTGAGCGCCTGGGCGGTCGCGAGGTTGACGAAGTTGACGCTGGCGGTGACGATCAGGAAGAGACCGATAAAGGAAACGGCCCAGAGGTATTTTTTGTCGGCGTAGCCGTCCATGTCGGTGTTGAAGTGGATGTCGCTGATGGGCTGCATCCGGAAATGCCACACCTTGGCGTCATCCGCGGAGTAGTACTTTTTGGTCAGGGACGGGAAGGCGCGCTCCACGGCTTCGGCGGTGACGCCGGGCCGGAGCCGGGCAAAACACTGACTGCCGCTGTAGACGCCGCCCCAGCTGCTGTCGCTGGCCATATAGGGCTGGTAGTTCTTGTAGCTGTCCCAGCCGAAGTAGATCTGCTGTTTGCGGTCGGTGTTGGCGGGCAGGTCCTTGAGGACACCGCGGACGACGTAGTCATATTTGTTGTCAAAACGGAGGCGTTTGCCCATGGGGTCCTCGGTGCCAAAATACTTCTTGGCGATGGTTTGGGTGATCAGTGCGCCGGTGGGATCGCTCATGGCCTTTTTGGCGTCGCCCTCGACGGTGGGGAAATCGAATATGTCGAAGTATTGGGGCTCCGCAAAGGCGATGCCGTCGTCCTCCTGGAACTTCTTGGTGTTTTTATCCCCGGGAATGGAGATGAGGGTGTTCGGGTAGGATACGACCCGCGCGACGGTCTCGGCGAAGGTGTAGTCGTTGCGGAAGGCTTTGCCCAGGGGTACCGGGACGGCGGCGTTGCGATTGATGCCCTCGTCGTGGAATTCGGTGTTGATGCGGTATATCCTGTCCGACTCCTTGTGGAAGGTGTCGAAGCTCAGGTGGAAACGCACGAGGACGAAGATCAGGATGGCACAGGCGATGCCCAGGGAGAGACCCAGGATGTTGATGAAGGCGTAGGTTTTGTTCCGGAGCAGGTGGCGCCAGCTGGAGACGACGTATGTTTTGAACATGGCTATAAATTGTAGCCCTAATGTATGAAATTTTTCGTACGAAAAAAATCTTATGCGCCGCCCGAGGGCCCTTTCAGGCGGAGGTAGGCGATGTAGTCGGTGATGGGGATGTGTTCGAGACCGGACTCTTTTAGGTAGATGCCGATTTGGGCGCGGTGGTGGGTGCCGTGGTTGATGATGTGGGCCAGGAGGTCGGCCAGGACGTTGGTGTAGGTGGCGCCGCTTTGGTTCTGGTAGGTGATGGGGCGGAAGAAGTCGGTTTCGGCGGTGAGGAAGGTCTTCCAGCCGTCGCCGTTGGTCTCCAGCAGGGATTCCATGGCGCCCCATTCGGGTTTGGGCCAGAGGTCGGATTGGTCGGAGGACCGGCCGTTGACGCGGAGGAGCCAGTTGTGGTTGGCCTGGAGGAGGTGCATCATCAGCGTGAGCTTGCGATCGGGCTCGCCGGCGGGGGGCTGGTCGCGGAGGGCGGTGAGGATGAGGCGGCTGGCCATTTGGTCGTAGTCGAACAGGCGGAGGAAGTGTTCGTTCATGGATTTCGCATTTGTATAAAGGTAATGCAACGGTCGCTACCGGGAGATTGTCAAGCGGGTATGAAGTGTTTCCTAAGGCTGGCCGCGCCGCTGATGGCGCTGTCGGCGATGCTGCTGGCTGTGCTGTTTATGCCGGCTTGCCGGAAGTCTGGTTATAGTCCGGCCTCGGTGGCGCCGGGTTGTATCACCCGGCTGACGCCGCGGGTGACCGATGTGTTGATCCCGGCGTCCACGGAGGACTCGGCGCTGGCGATGCTGGCGGCGGCCCACGTGTACATGGACGACCTCCAGGTCAACGGGGCTTATCTTTATCCGGCTTCGGCCGCGGGGGGCGATACGGTGTTTTATGTGAGTTGCCAGGTTTACCTCAACGGGTTGCCGGTGGAGGCCTCGGGGGAGGGGTTCTCGTTTGTGCATGGGGCGCTGACCAGCACTCAGCCCGGGTTCCTGTATCTCCTCAATACCAATGACACGGCGGGGCACCAGGATTTGCAGTACCTGCGGGCGGTTTTCCTGGACTATATGAACAAGTGGCCCGCGCCGTATGCCATGCCTCGCGGTCTTGCGGATTCCTGTCTGACGGCAACGCTTTGTTATGCACCGGACTATCTCTTCCGCAGGGTAACCGGGGAGGATCATGTGCTGATTAAGTCGTGGCAGGTCGGCTTCAAGGGCGTCACCGTTTATGTGCGGGACGATAATGGGCATCCACAAGTGCCGCCGAACGGGAATATCGTCATCGATTAGCTCATTGTGCGTGTTGAATATCACCGGGCGGCCACAGGGCCGCCTTTTTGTTGGGCGGCGCGCGAGCGGCTTTTTTTGGCTATGCGATATTATGTAAGTAACTTTGCAAAATACCTTACATAATATGGCGCTATCGGATATAGAGCTGGCGACCGGGTTGCGCACCCAGGTCTCGCGGCTGGGGAAGCTGTTGCGCAGGGAAACGCGGAACGACGAGCAGTTGTCGATCACGGAGCGGACGACGCTGTCGCTGATCTATGACTATGGCGAACTGTTGCCGGGGGAGCTGGCCGCGATGGAAAAGGTGACGACACAGGCGATGTCGCAGGTGCTCAACCGGCTGCTGGAGCGGGGGCTCATCGTACGGACGACAGACGAGGACGACCGGCGGAAAGTGATCGTGACGCTCACGGACGCGGGGAAGAAAGGGGTGCGCCAGCGCCTGGGGGAAAAAGAGGAATGGCTCACGCGGACGATAGCGCAGAAGCTGAACGACCGGGAGAAAAAGGTCCTGGGGGAAGCCATCGAGGTACTGATCAAACTGATAGGATGAACACGTTTAGAGCATTCCGGAGCCGGAATTACCGTTTGTATTTTATGGGACAGTCCATTTCCCTGATCGGGACGTGGATGCAGCGCACGGCGGTGAGCTGGATCGTGTATATCGTGACGCACTCGTCGTTTATGCTGGGGGTGTCGCTGTTCGCGTTGCAGTTCCCGTCGTTTCTGTTGTCGCTGTTGGGGGGCGTGGTGTCGGACCGGTACAACCGTTTCCGGGTGCTGCTCGGGACGCAGGCGGCGTCGATGGTTCAGTCGCTGACGCTGGCGTTGCTGGTGTTCCTGGAGGGCACCCATATCAATGTCTGGGCGGTCATCGGCCTGGGCACGGTGCTCGGGACCATCAACGCCTTTGACGTGCCCGCGCGCCAGTCGCTGGTGTACGAGATGATCCAGACGAAGGAAGACCTGCCCAACGCCCTGGCGCTGAATTCGTCGATGGTGAACCTGTCGCGGCTGATCGGACCGGCGATCGCGGGTTTTGTCCTGGAGGCGTTCGGGGGCGGATTTTGCTTTTTGCTCAACGCCCTGAGCTTCGTGGCGGTGATCGGGTCGCTGTTGCTCATGAAACTGCCGCCCTATGTGCGCAAGCCCCGCACACAAAGCTCGTTCAAAGACCTTGGCGACGGTCTGAAATACCTCGTCAGCCACCGGGAGATCGCCTCCCCTACCCTGATGCTGGCGCTGATGAGCCTGCTGGTGCTGCCGTTTACGACGCTCATGCCGGTGTACGCCAAGGAAGTCTTTAAGGGGAACGCCTCCACCTTCGGGATCATCGACAGCTTTATCGGGATCGGCGCCCTGTGTGGCGCGTTCTTCCTGGCGTCGCGGAAACCCGGCGCCAACCTCCGGCGCATCCTCCTCATCAATACCGTCGTCCTGGGCGTGGGGCTGATCTGTTTTTCGCACATGACCATCTACCCCATCGCGCTGGCCTTTATGACGGTCTCGGGTTTTGGAATGATGTCCCAGACTACGGTCACCAATACCATCCTGCAAACCAAGGCGGCGCCGGAGATGCGCGGGCGGGTGATCAGCTTCTTTGCGATGTCCGTGTTTGGGATGCAGCCGCTGGGGGCGCTGCTGATCGGCGCGGAGTCGGCGCTCGTGGGCACGCAGACGACGATCCTCTGCGCGGGGGTCATGGCCATCACGATTGCGGGCGTCTTTTCGTACTATGTCCGCCGGGCGCGGTTAGCAGCCCAAGACGCGACGCCGCTTCCACAGCCTTCCCCCGGGAGTTGACGTCGAGC
>NZ_DATJIY010000027.1:0-10255 GCF_035492835.1 Dinghuibacter sp. | reverse complement strand
ATTTACCGGATGGTCCGCATGATCCCGATCTTGAACCCGACGTCGTAGAGGTGCTCGCTGATGGGATAGCTACTGATAAAGCTCGGCAGCATCTGGTAGCGGAACTGGGGACCGATTTGGATTTGGATGGGGCCGCGGTCGAAACGGAGGAAGGTTTCGGCTGCGGCGTTGATATTCCACTGGCGGAGCAGGTTGGGGTTCTGGATATAGGAGTGATAGTCGCTGGTCAGGAGGAAGGCCTTGGAGTTCAGGATGTAGGTGGGTTGCACGGTGCCGGATACGACCCAGCTGAAACCGGGGGTGCGGACCAGCGCGTATTC
This sequence comes from Dinghuibacter sp., assembly GCF_035492835.1. NCBI lineage: Bacteria > Pseudomonadati > Bacteroidota > Chitinophagia > Chitinophagales > Chitinophagaceae > Dinghuibacter > Dinghuibacter sp. Next base: position 9,935 of record NZ_DATJIY010000027.1, on the reverse strand, counting down.
GGCGCCGACGGGGGCGGACAACTCCACCCGCTGGTTGGGTATGGAGGTGTTGGACGGTTTGTTGGCGTAGTTGCTCGTGGTCTGATAGGTGGTGGAGGGCACGCCGCCGGAGCCGCCAAGCGTTTGGTTAACGACCGTGGTACTCGTCGGTTCCGCCACAGCGGTGTAGCGACTGTAGTTGAACTGCAGCCCCGCCTTGAGGCGCAACCGGTCCGTGAGGGAATAAAAGGCGTCCGCGCCGGCTTCGAAACCTACCGAGGGACGCTGTTCCACCAGCTTGTTGATGTCGTAGCCGTTGTTGTCGACGATGAGGACGCCCACGCCCCTGGTCACGATGGCCGTACGGCTTTTGAGCACGCGGAAGCTGACCGAGGGCTCGAAGTGGAACAACCAGCTGTACCGGGTCGGCGCCTTGATGATCGAAAGCGGTTTGGAGGAAAGCGCGACGGATTTTTCGATGCCACCGGCGTCCCGTTTGAGCGGTTCGTTGCCGATCATATGGGACAAGGTTTCCTGCGATCCCGGGGCGGGGGCGCCGACGGCCAGGGTGCTGGACTTATCCGGCGCCGTTAGGACCTGCCCTTCCGGGGCCGATACGGTATGATCGTCCCCCACGGCGGAGTGCGGCTCTGCCGGCGCCGGGGAAACATTCATCAGGGAAAGCATAGGCGCGTTGCCCGGGTGGGTTAGCCAGGCGGGGCTCTGAAGGAGGTAATCCCCTGCCGTCAGATAGGTATTGCCCGTGAGCGATAGCGAATGGCTTTTGCCATTCCGGGAAGCAGAGGTACTGTTCAAAGAGGCCACGAGGGGGGCAGCGCTGGCCGCTGCCGGTTTGACGGATTTCGAAGGATTATGGATGGCGTAGGCGTTCGAAGGCGGATGGGGGTTGTCCTGCATCAGGACAAATACCCCGGCGATGATCATCAATGCAAAAGTCCCTCCTCCGATAAAGCGCCATTTCCTGCGGGTGTGCAACCGGTGATAGATGTTACCCCACACCTTCTCGGTGGGGTACATTTTGTAATCACCCGTTCTCTCCGTAAGCAGCTCTTCAAAATGGCCTCTTGAGAAATCCTTTTCCATTGTCAAAAAATGGGTATTCGATGTTGGTGAAACGGCGTGGGGGGCTCTAAGCAGTCAGTGTCGTATCCTTCTGTTCTCTCTTTTCCATCTTCTCAGGCGGAGCCAGGATGATCCGTTTCCGGATAAGGATGTCCTCCAGCATCGCTTTGGCTCTCGTGTACTGCGACCGGCTCGTGCTCTCTTCGATGTCCAGCATCTCGGCAATTTCCTTGTGGTTGTAGCCTTCGATGGCAAACAGGTTGAGCACCGTACGGTATCCTATAGGCAGCATCCGTATGCATTCGATGACCTGTTTGGCCTGAATCACGGCGGGCACCGCTTCTTCCCTCACGGACAGGTGTTGCGCATACTGTATGTCCACATTCTCCGAGAACTTCTTGTTCTTCTTGAGCAGGTTGATGCAGGTATGCACGATGATCTTCCTGATCCATCCCTCCAGGGCGCCCTTATGCTGAAACTGATGAATTTGCGAAAATATCCGGATAAATCCCTCCTGAAGCATGTCCTCCGCGTCTTCCCGGTTCTTCGCAAAGCGGTAACAAACCGACAGCATTTTTGGACTGTAGCGATTGTAGAATTCCTGCTGGGCGGCTGCATCTTTATGCAGACATCCTTGCAAGAGCACTTCTTCCGTCATGCAGGTAGGTTTAATACCCGAAATATAGACAAAATCCGGCAATCAATTGCTGCGCAGGCCCCGGTTTTTTTCCAAAATTGCCCTCTTGATTATCAACTAATTAGAATTTCGCCCGTCATTTCAGCCGGAATGGGGACGCCCAGTACCGACAGGATGCTCGGGGCGATGTCGCCCAGCTTCCCTGATTTCAGGGCGCCTTTTCCGTCCGCGCTGATAAAAAACAGGGGGACGAGGTTGAGGGAGTGAGCCGTGTTGGGGCTGCCGTCGTCGTTGACCATGTAGTCGGCGTTGCCGTGGTCGGCGGTCAGGAATACGGAATAACCGTGGGACAACGCCGCCGTAACGACCTGCTCCACGGCATGGTCCACGGTTTCGACGGCTTTGATGACGGCGTCCCATACGCCTGTATGACCCACCATGTCCGCATTGGCAAAGTTCAGGACGATAAAGTCGGCGGTCTCGCCGTTGATCTCGTTTACAATGGCCTTCGTGACTTCGGGGGCGCTCATCTCCGGCTGGAGGTCGTAGGTGGCGACCTTCGGGGATGGTATGATGATGCGTTTTTCTCCCGGGAATTCGGCTTCCCGGGTGCCGCTGAAGAAAAAGGTGACGTGGGGATATTTTTCCGTTTCGGCTATCCGGATCTGCGTCCGGCCGGCGGCGGAGAGGACCTCGCCCAAAGTGTTGGCCAGGTTGTCGGTTTCGAAGACCACGTGTACCCCCTTGAAGGTCTTGTCGTACTCGGTCATGGTCGTATAATGGAGCTGCAGCTTGTGCATGCCCTGGTCGGGGAAGTCCTGCTGGGTTAGGACCTGGGTGATTTCGCGACAGCGGTCGGTGCGGAAATTGAAGCAAAGCACGGCATCCCCGTCGGTCATCTTAACCAGGGGCTCGACACCCGAGGTCAGGATTATCGGCTTGATGAATTCATCGGTAACGCCCGCTTCGTAAGAAGCGCGGACGGCTTCGACGGGGTCGGTTGCGTAAGCGCCTACACCATTGACCATCGCGTCGTAGGCCAGCTTTACGCGCTCCCAGCGTTTGTCACGGTCCATGGCATAGTACCGCCCGGTGATGGTGGCGATATGGCCGGTGGTCTGCCGGAGGTGTTGCTGCAGTTCTTCGATATATCCCAGGCCGCCCTTCGGGTCGGTGTCACGGCCGTCGGTAAAGGCGTGAATAAAGACGCGGTCGAGTCCTTCCGAAGCGCAAAGGCTGGTGATCGCCTTGAGGTGGTTGATATGGGAATGGACGCCTCCGTCGCTGAGGAGGCCCATGAGGTGAAGGGGTTTGCCGTTGTCACGGGCGTAACGGATGGACGCCAGCAGGGCGGGGTTCTTTTGAAACGAGCCATCCCGGATCGCCACGTTGATCCGCTGGAGCTCCTGGTAGACGATCCGGCCGGCGCCCAGGTTGAGGTGGCCGACCTCGCTGTTGCCCATTTGGCCGTCGGGTAGACCTACGGCCTCGCCGCAGGTGACCAGGGTGTTGTGTGGATACTTTCCGTAAAGCGAGGAAACGAACGGGGTCTTTGCATGTTGTATGGCGTCCGAAGCGGGCTTTTGTCCCAATCCCCATCCGTCCATGATGATGAGGATGACCTTATTTTGACTCATGCGGCAAACCTACGGGAAAAAACGGGGTAATCCTGGCACACTTTTAGCGCAGTTCGGGTGTATGCAAACGTCGGGCACCATAAATGCAAAATTATCCAGGACCTTCCTCATTTGGGGCGCGGCGGCCATATTGATCACCTTTACGGCGGCTGGCGCACACCGGGGTTTTTTCCTGAGCCCCGTCACCGAAACCGTTTCCCGTCCGGAGGCGGCAGACCGGTTGACGCCGGTGGTCAGCGCTTTGCAAACAGGCAATGCCGAAGCCCTTTCGCATTACTTCGACAGCTATGTAGACCTGACGCTCCCGGACAAACCCGTGGGCTCTTGTAGCAAGAGCCAGGCGCGCATGGTGCTCCGGGATTTTTTCGAGACCTACAAGGTCAAAGGCTTCCAGGTCCAGAATGCCGCCGGGAACAAGGATAACCCCGGGTATTGTGTCGGCACCCTCCAAACCCTTGGCGGAAACTTCCGCACCAGCCTCTTTATCCGCCAGGACGGGGAGACACCTGTTATCAAGGAGATCGCGCTCGCGACCCGGTAGACTTTAACCCCTGTCAGACTTTCTTTACCTTTGCGGCATGCAACACAAGGAAATCGACCCTCTCGACCTCCTCATAGACCGCGCCCTCCAGGAAGACATAGGCCCGGGTGATTACTCTACCGTCGGTTGTATCCCCGCCCACGCGGTCGGACGCGCCAGCCTCAAGGTAAAAGACAGGGGAATCCTGGCCGGTATGGATGTGGCCGAACGCATCTTCCGGCGTCTCCAGCCCGATTGCCGCATCACCGCCTTTTTACAGGATGGCGCCCAGATATCCCCCGGCGACATCGCTTTCGATATGGAAGCCCGGGTGCATACCATACTCCTTGGAGAGCGGCTGGTATTGAATTGTATGCAACGCATGAGCGGTATCGCCACCCTAACCCATACGTATACCCGCCTGCTGGAAGGATACCACACACGGCTGCTGGACACCCGCAAAACGACGCCGAATTTCCGGATACTGGAAAAAGAAGCGGTCAGGATCGGCGGAGGCTTAAACCACCGCATGGGACTCTACGACATGATCATGCTCAAGGACAACCACATCGACTATTGCGGAGGGCTGGAAAAAGCGGTGGACAAGGCCTGGCACTATTCCCGGGAGCACCGGCTGGGGCTGAAGATAGAGGTGGAAACCCGGAACCTGGAGGACGTGGCTGCCGCCCTGCGGACCGGAAAGGTCGACCGCATCCTGCTGGACAATTTTGCGCCCGAGATGGTCGCCGAAGCCCTCAATATGATCTCGGGTCGCGTCGAAACCGAGGCCAGCGGAGGGATCAACCTCGATAATATCATCCTGTATGCCGCGACCGGCGTGGACTTCGTCAGCGTCGGGGCGGTCATACACCAGGCGCGGAGCCTGGATTTGAGTTTGAAAGCGATTGTCTAAGCCGGCGCCCGGCCCGCTTTCAGCACGGGGGCCGGGGCCCTAAAAGTTTTCCTATGTCAAAGAAAAAATTTCCCCTTTCCGACGGTATCGTCTTCTCCACGGACCCCGCCTTCCGAACCGGGCCGGAGCCGGAGCCCGAAGAGACGCCCGCCCCCGCCCACCAGCGGCTGAAGGTCACACTGGACACCAAGCACCGTGCGGGGAAGGCCGTGACCCTGGTCAGTGGTTTTATAGGTCGGGGAGAAGACCTGGAGGCCCTGGGCAAACAGGTCAAGAACCTCTGCGGCTCCGGGGGATCGGTCAAGGACGGAGACATCATCGTACAGGGGGACCATCGTCCTAAAGTTATCCAGTGGCTAAAGACAAAAGGATATAAAATTTTGTGAATGAGGTGTCAAAAACACCCATTTAGGATACTGTTTGGCCTCGTTTTATCGTATTTTCGGTTTAAACAGCTTTAGCGCATGGTCTCGACCGTTTCCGAAGGAGTCAAAGTGAGCGTAGAAACATTCTACCAGCCGGACTACAGCAATCCGTTGGCCGGCGAGTTTATGTTTGCGTACCGTATCACCATCGAGAATAACAATCCCTTCCCTATCAAACTGCTCCGTCGCCACTGGCACATATTCGACTCGAACGGTACCTACCGGGAAGTCGAAGGGGAAGGCGTGGTAGGCGTCCAGCCCGGTTTACAGCCCGAAGAGCGGTATCAATACGTGAGCGGCTGCAACCTCCGCACCGAAATGGGCAAGATGCACGGTACCTACCAGATGGAAAATCAACATTCCAAAGAAACCTTTGACGTGGCCATCCCGGTTTTTGAAATGATGGTGCCGTTCAAGATGAACTAACGGCCGCGCCGATTCGGCTATCCCTTCGGATTGTATTGCGCTCCCGCGAGCAAATCCTTTACCGGCACCGCCATCAATGCCTTCGGTCCCGGATCTCCCTTTCTCGAAACATACTTCCGCACGATCTGCCAGCCCACGAACGAACCGATGCTCCCCGGGGACTGGTCCGGCATGGTTTGCGTTGTCGGCGCGTCCCCCATATACGTCTTCACCTTGTCCGGATCGATCGTATACAGTACGTTCTGCTGCACCAGGAAGCTCCATATCAGGCCTTCGTTGGCCTTGCACCATTCGTATTGTTTGCCGGTATAACCGATCTTGAGCGTATCGGCCGTGCGCGGCAGGAATTTATCCAGGAGGTAGAGTCGCTTGCCACGGTCGATGATCTGCGCCATCAGGTTCGCGGTATCGTCGCCCGCCGGGTACATATCGTCCACGATGGCCGCCATACAGTTGACCGGTAAGTATTCCGGAGAAAAACGGCGGCTCACGAACGCCGGGTAGACTTCCTGGACCTCGGGGATCTGGTAGTAAGAAAAATCCGCCCCCATATAGTAGTCGAGGGATATGGCCAACCCATCCTGGCTGTATACTTCGCGTCCTCCGAAGTTGCCGATGAACGGGATGATCGTGGGGATGGCGTAATCCGGGTAATAGTATTTTATGTACCGGAAGTCGTTTTGCAATTCCTGCTGCTGCCTGGAAAAATCTCCGAATTTCGCCTGTACAGAATCCTCCAGCACCTGGTTCTGCGTGATGAAGTGCCGGAGCTCGCCGTACGCCAGCCGTGGACTGTCGGCCTGCGGGCCCAGGCCCAGCACGCTGCGCAGGAATACCGGCGCAAAGGCGGGGTATTTGGATGCCACTGACGGCCACTGGGCGGGTAGCTGGTTGGAATCGAGAGCAAACAAATCCTTGTCAAACCGTTTCACCTGGAGGGTTACCTTTATCGCGGACACATCGGGGATATTGTCCCCGTTATTACAGCCGGCCAGGGCTTTGCAGAGCAGCGCCAGCGCCAGGAGGTAATGCAGCTTCTTCATGGTCGCAAACTACGTAACTTTGCGGTATGAAAATCGCCCTGGCACAACAGAACTACCACATCGGCAATTTTGAATACAACACCCAGCGGATCATCGAAGGTATTGCCGGCGCCAAGGCCCTTGGAGCGGACCTGGTCGTATTTTCGGAGCTGAGCGTATGCGGTTATCCGCCCCGGGATTTCCTGGAGTTCGAGGATTTTATCCGCCGGTGCGACGACGCCATCCGCCTGATTTGTACGCACGCCGACACCATCGGCGTGCTGGTAGGTTGTCCCGTCCGCAACCCTGACCGGGAAGGGAAGGACCTCTTCAACGCCGCCTGGTTGTTGTACGAGGGAAAAGTACAGGATATCCGGCACAAGACCCTGCTCCCGACGTACGATATTTTCGATGAGTACCGCTACTTCGAACCCGGCTTCGAGTGGAACATCGTCGAGTTCAAGGGCCGCCGCCTGGCGGTGACCATTTGCGAGGACATCTGGAACCTGGGGGATAACCCGCTCTACCGCTTGTGCCCGATGGATAAGCTGATCACGCAGTCCCCCGATTGTATGGTGAACCTTTCCGCTTCGCCGTTCGACTATGCGCACGCGGAAGAGCGGGGCGCCATAGTCCGCGCCAACGTCGATAAGTATAGGTTGCCCATGTTCTACTGCAATGCCGTGGGCTCCCAGACCGAGATCGTTTTCGACGGCGGGTCGCTGGCGATGGACGCCTCCGGGCGCGTGGTGTCGGCGTTGCCGTTCTTTTCCGAAGGGATCGTTATGGCGGAGCTGACGCCGTCGGGCGAGGTATTGCCCTGCGGACCCGACGACGCTGAGGTAGCGGCTTCGGCCACGCCGCTAACTGCTTACGGCGCGCCGTCCCCGGCTTTGGGTGGCGCCTCTGCCGCGGGCGCCAGCACCACGGCTGACCCCAATGCTCCGGCCCTGGTAGCCCCCGCGCGCGTACCGAAGGTGGTCACCGCGGCGTCCGCCGGGTTCTCCAGGCTGGACGCGGACATCCTGCGGCCGGAGCTGCACATCGGCCGTATCCACGAAGCGCTGGTCATGGGTATAAGCGACTACTTTCGCAAGATGGGCTTCAGCAAAGCGCTCATTGCCAGCTCCGGCGGGATCGACAGCGCCCTGACGCTGGCGCTGGCCTGCGAGGCCCTGGGCGCGGCGAACGTCCGGGCGGTGCTGCTGCCCTCCCCGTATTCCACCGAGCATTCGGTGGCGGATGCCGTGGCCTTGTCTGAAACGCTCGGCAATCCGTACGATATCATACCCATCCGCGAGGTCTATGAGGCGTTCCTGCATACCCTGCACCCGGTGTTCGGCGACCTCCCTTTTAGCCTGGCCGAGGAGAACCTCCAAAGCCGGACCCGGGGCAATATCATGATGGCGATCGCCAATAAGTTCGGCTATATCCTCCTGAACACTTCCAACAAAAGCGAGCTCGCGACAGGGTACGGCACGCTCTACGGCGACATGGCCGGCGGCCTGGGCGTGCTCGGCGACCTCTATAAGCTCCAGGTTTACGCGCTGAGCCGTCACCTCAACCGCGCCGCCCCCATCATCCCCCAAAATATCCTGGATAAGGCCCCCTCCGCCGAGCTCCGCCCCGGCCAGAAGGATTCCGACAGCCTCCCCGACTACGCCGTCCTGGACCCGCTCTTGTATCAATACATCGAGCGCCGCCAGGGCCCCGCCGAGCTGGCGGAGCAAGGCTTCGATCCGGCCTTGGTTTCCCGCGTGCTGCGTATGGTCAATACCAACGAGTACAAGCGCAACCAGTTCTGCCCTATTATCCGCGTATCGCCAAAGGCCTTTGGTGTGGGCCGGCGCGTACCGATCGTGGCGAAGTACCTCGGTTAGGCCGGCGGCAGGGGTGCGGGGAAAACGCTATATTTGCGACCTATGTTACAGGTACCTTTTATCCGCCAAAACCGCGACCATGTTCTCGCCCGGCTTGCCGTCAAAAACTTCGGCGAGCTCGAGCTGATCGATGCCGTTCTCAGCCTTGACGACCGGCGCAAGACGCTGACTTTCCAGTATGATGAGAAGAAGGCCTCTGTCAACAGTGCGTCGAAAGAGATCGGGCAGTTGATGGCGAAGGGCGAGAAAGACCTGGCCGAGGCCCGCAAAAAGGAGGTGGCCAAGCTCAGCGCTGAGCTTGGCCCGATCGAGGCGGAATTGACCGCTGTCGAGAAGGGTTTGCACGACCTGCTGGTCAGGATACCAAACCTTCCGGCGCCCAGCGTCCCTCCCGGGCGGACCCCGGAAGACAACGAGGTGGTGCGGACGGGCGGCAAGCGCCCGGTCCTGCCGGCTGGCGCGCTCCCGCACTGGGACCTGGCAAAGAAATACCAGCTCATCGACTTCGAGCTGGGGACCAAGATCACGGGGAGCGGGTTCCCTGTGTACATCGACAAGGGCGCGAAGCTGCAGCGCGCGTTAATACAGTATTTCCTCGACTATAATACCGAGGCGGGTTACCGGGAGCTTCAGGTGCCGCATATGGTCAATGAGGCGTCGGCCTATGGGACCGGGCAGCTGCCGGACAAGGAAGCGCAGATGTACGTGGTACCGGAAGACGGGTTCTACCTGATCCCGACCGCGGAAGTGCCGCTCACCAATGTATACAGGGACGAAATCCTCAAGGAAGCGGAGCTGCCGGTGCGGATGACGGGGTATACCCCTTGTTTTCGCCGCGAGGCGGGGAGCTATGGCAAAGACGTACGCGGCCTGAACCGGCTGCACCAGTTCGACAAAGTGGAGCTCGTACAGCTGGTTCAACCGGAAAAGAGCTACGACGTATTGGAGGAAATGGTGACCCACGTGGAGCGCCTGTTGCAGACCCTCCAGCTGGAATACCGCATACTCCGTCTCTGCGGGGGCGATATGAGCTTTACGTCCGCCCTGACCTACGACTTCGAGGTCTATAGCGCCGCCCAGGAAAAGTGGCTCGAGGTGAGCTCCGTCTCCAACTTCGAGGCCTACCAGACCAACCGCGCCAAGATCCGCTATAAAGACGCCAAGGGGAAGACACAGCTGCTCCACTCCCTGAACGGCAGCTCGCTGGCGCTCCCGCGTATACTCGCGTGTCTGTTGGAAAACCACCAGACCGCGGAGGCGATAGCGCTACCCGAGGTTTTGCACCGCTACTACGGCGCCACCCAGATTTAGATGAATATTTCGCCTCTTCGTTCCGCCCTAAGCGCGTAGGCCCCGTGGAGTGGGGTGGGGTGCCTCTTTTACCCCGTTTTGCGAAACGTTTCGCAAAACGGG
>NZ_DATJIY010000026.1:0-9150 GCF_035492835.1 Dinghuibacter sp. | reverse complement strand
AGCGATATGAAAACCGCTATTCCACAATTATATCTGCGGCTAGCCTTGGGGGTTGGCTTTCTTTGGCTGGGGCTCGACCGGGTGGGCGCCTGGGGGCCTTATGGGAAGCCGTGGGTTAGCTGGGGGGACTGGGAGCATTTTTCGGCAAGGGCGCATACGCTGATGGGGTTTTTGCCTTATGGGCTGGCGGAGTTCCTGGCGGTTGTCGCCACGATTGTAGAAATTGGGGGCGGCTTCCTGCTCATTATCGGGCTGTTTACGCGGTGGGCGGCGGCGGTGTGCAGTCTGACGACCTTTTGCTTTTGTGTGGCCATGACCATAACGGACGGGATACTGTCGCCCATCGACTATTCGGTCTTTACCGTGAGCGCGGCCTGTCTTTTATTGGCGACGCAACCGGCTTATCCGTGGAGCGTCGATGCGGTAAGACGCAAGCGGGCGCGCTAAATGCGCTGCCCGCCGGAGACGTTGATGTCCGTCGCAACGATGTGCCGCGCCATATCCGACGCCAGGAAAACGCACACCGCGGCCACGTCCTCGGTCGCGGCGACCCGTCGGATAGGGATGGTTTCCCCGACGCTCTTGAGCCGGTCCCCTTCCGACAGCCATTGGGCGGTCAGGGGGCTCAGCACGTTCCCGGGCGAGACGGAATTGATGTTGATGTTGTGCGGGGCCGCCCATCGGCCCACGTTCTTGGTATACGCGTCCACGGCGCCAAAGGCGGCGCAGTACGCGGGTATATCGTCTATGATACCATGCGCGGCAAAGGAGCCGATGTTGACGATCTTGCCGTATTTGCGCTCGGCCATATGGGGCAGCACGGCCTGGGTGCACAGCATACAGCCCTTGAGGTGACCGTTGAACTGACGGAGGATCTCGTTCTCCTCGGTATCGAGCTGGCCGCCGGTGGCGCCGGGGCCCGCTATGTTGAACAGGATGTCGATCTGGCCAAAGGACTTGATCGCTTCCGAAACCAGGCGCTGTACCTCGTCGTGGATGGACGTGTTGGTTTTGACAAAAACCGCTTCCCCGCCCGCGCCCTTGAGCTCGGCGACGACGTCGTTCCCTTTTTCTTCCTGGATATCGGCGATGACGACCTTTGCGCCTTCCGCCACCATCATCTTGGCGACGGAACGACCGATGCCGGAGGCGCCACCGGTGACGATGGCGACCTTGTCTTTTAGTTTGAGGTCCATGGTGTCTAGTTTTGTTCCTGGAGGCGGGTAGCGTCGCCGATCGTTTTCATCTGATCGGGCGTAAGCTTGTTTGCCACGTCCAGGGCTTTTAGGTTTTGTTCGAGCTGTTCGCGTTTGGAAGCGCCGAGGATGGCGCACGTTACCCGGGGGTTTTTGATCACCCAGGCGATGGCCAGGTCGGCCATGCTGACGCCGATTTCGTCGGCCACCTGTTTGAAGGCGCGGGCCTTGGCGACCTTTTCTTCGGAATAGGCCATACCCATCATGCCTTTGAACTCGGGGAGGTCGAGCCGGCTGCCCTTAGGGATGCCGTCGTTGTACTTCCCCGTGAGCATCCCGCTGTGGAGCGGGCTCCAGGTGGTGAGCCCCAAACCGTAGGTATCGTAGAGCGGTTCGAAGTCGGTTTCCACCTTGTGCCGGCGGAAGAGGTTGTACTCGGGTTGCTCGACCACGGGCCGGATAAGGTTGTATTTTTCGGCGATGGTAATGGCGGCCTGTATCCCCGCCGCGGTCCATTCGCTGGTCCCCCAGTAGAGAATTTTACCCGATTGGATCAATTGGTGCATGGTCCAGACGATCTCCTCGGCAGGGACGCTATCATCCGGACGGTGGCAGTAATAGATGTCCAGGTAATCGGTCTGCAAACGGCCCAGCGCCTCGTCGCAGGCCTCGCGGAGGTGTTTGCGGCTGAGGCCTTGCTGGTTGGGCTTGTTGTCGCCGCGCCAGCCGAAATAGGCCTTGGACGTAAGCACATAGGACGTGCGGTCCCAGCCCTTTTGCTTCAGGACGCGCCCCATGATCTTTTCGCTTTCGCCCTTGGCATACACCTCGGCGTTATCGAAGAAGTTGATGCCATTGTCATAGGCCACCTGCATCAGCTCCCCCGCGGCCTTGTCGTCGACCTGCCCGTGGAAGCTGATCCAGCTCCCGTAACCGAATACGCTTAGTTGCAAGCCGGTATGTCCTAGTTTTCTATACTCCATAGGTTAACAGTTTTTTGCCTTATCCCTATAGGAAAACAATTACTTTGCCAGTTATCTTTGTACCATGCAACCGAACTTTCACCTCACCCATATACCCGAGCGCACCCAGCACCCCCGCACCCATGGTCTCACCATGGTGACCGATAAGGGCTTAAGCGTAGACGCCACCAAAGACTACCTCTCGGTGGCCTATCCGTACGTGGACCTGGCCAAATTGGCCTTTGGCGTGTCTTTTGTGCTCCCCCACCTGCGGGAAAAAATCGACGCCTACCGCGCCCACGACATCCCGGTTTACTTTGGGGGACTCTTGTTCGAGGCCTTCGTGGTCCGCAACCAGTTCGCCGACTACCTGGCGCTTCTGAAGGAATACGACATCCGTTGTGTGGAAGTTTCGGACGGATCGATCAACATTTCGCACAGCGAAAAGTGCGGCTATATCGAAAAGCTCGCCACCCAGGCCGTGGTTTTGAGCGAGGTGGGCTCAAAGGACAAGGACCGGGAGCACATCACGCCGCCGTACAAATGGATTGAGCTGATGACCGCGGAGCTCGCCGCCGGCGCGCAATACGTCATCGCCGAAGCGCGCGAAACCGGCACCGTCGGCCTCTACCGCGACTCCGGCGAGGTCCGCGAAGGTCTCGTACAGGAAATCCTCACCAAGATCCCCGGTGAAAAAATCATCTGGGAAGCCCCGCTCAAGGACCAGCAGCTCTATTTCCTAGAATTACTGGGCTGCAACGCCAACCTGGGGAATATTGCCACATACGATGTGATCGCGCTGGAGGCGATGCGGATCGGGCTTCGCGGGGATTCGTTCCACTTCTTTTTGTAACCGTGACGTCCCGGCGCGGGTTACGCGTCCGCGCCGCTGGTGGGCACGCGCTTTTTCCTCAGCGCCGGCCAGTGGAGCCCCTTCTTCTGGTTCACGGTCGCCTCATCGCGGTCGTCGCCGAGCAGAATGCCCCACGCCTGCAGGCTTTCCACGCCATCGAAGATAACCTTCAGGATCGCCACGATCGGCACCGCCAGGAACATCCCGGGGATGCCCCAGAGCATTTCGCCGACGACTACGCCGAGGATGGTGGCCAGCGCGTTGATGCGGACCTTGGAGCCCACGACGCGGGGAAGCAGGATGTTGCTGTCGACCAGGTGGACGGCGACAAGGGCGATGGTCAGCTCCAGGACGACGGTGGGGGTATTGGTGGTAAAGGTGATCAGCGCGCTCAGGATCAGCGCGGTAAAGATACCCAGGTAAGGGATCAGGTTCAGGAGCGCGGCGATGACGCCCAGCAACAGCGCGTATTTAACGCCGATGATAAAGAACAGGGTACAATTGAGGATGGCGACGATGGCCATCTCGATCATCAGACCGACGATATAGTTCTTGATCACGTGCCGCGTCTTGCCGAGGATCTCATACACCTTCGGGGTGTGTTGGCCGGAAAAGGCGCGCACCAGGAAACGCACGACCAGCCCGCGGTACAACAGCAGCAGGAAGGTGTAGATCGGGATAAGGACGGCAAAGAGCAGGGTGCTTGACAACGACGAGACCGTGCTCCCGACGATGGCGCCGGTGGAGGACAGGGTCTGGCTCTTGGCCGAGTTGATGAGCTGGTGCATCCCCGTGGAGGTCATGTGGAAACGGTGCTTGATCCACACCTGGATCGAGTCCAGCACGTCGTTGAACTGGTTCAGCAGGGCCGGCAGGTCATTGCGGAAGCTGATGATCTGCGAAGAGATCAAATAGAGCACGAAGACGACCAGGAACATCGACACCAGGAGCGATACCAGTGCCGCTATGCCGCGGGGAACCCCTTTTTTCTCCAAAAAATCGCAGGGGGCGATCAACATGATGGCCAGCAAACCGGCAAACGACATCGGGATGAATATGGTCTCAGCCTGCTTCAACAGGATAAATATCAGCACGATGGCGACGAGGCTTTGGGCCAGTTGCGTATAAAAGGGGTTGATCTTGGTATCCATAAGCGGTAGTTCTGCGAACGGTAAATATATTAATATTTGCTAGATTCGTAGGTATGCAGCAAAACCGTCGTGAATTTCTCAAGCAGGCCGCCCTGACGGCCGGCGCCATCGCCGCGGGGCCGCTGGCCGGCGTGGCAAGCGCGCACCGCGTCGCCACGCGTCTCGCCATCCAGCTCTACAGCGTCCGTGACGACATGAAAAAGGACCCCAAGGGCACGCTAACGGCGCTGGCGCGTATGGGTTATAAGAACGTCGAACACGCCAACTACGTGGATCGCAAGTTCTACGGCTACGACCCGGCGACCTTTAAGAAACTCCTCGACGACCTGGGGCTGACCATGCCCAGCGGGCACACCCAGCTCAAGGAAGGCGACCACTGGAACGGCCAGGACTTTACCGACGCCTGGAAACAAACCGTGGAGGACGCCAGGATCGCCGGCCAGGGCTATGTGATCTGCCCCTGGCTCGACGAATCGCTCCGGACCGACGCCGGCCGGCTGAAACGCTGGATGGACGTATTTAACAAAAGCGGGGAGTTGTGCCGGGCCAGCGGTCTCCAGTTCGGCTACCACAACCACGACTTCGAGTTCAAGGACCGCCTCGACGGTAAGCTGCTGTACGACATTATCCTCGGCGAAACCGACCCCAAGCTCGTCGCCCAGCAGCTCGACATCGGCAACATGATGGGCGGCGGCGCCAAGCCCATGGACGTGCTGAACGCGCACCCCGGCCGTTTTGCGCTCATGCACGTAAAGGACGTGATCCCCGCGAAGGGCGCGGGTGAAATGAACGATCCGTATGACAGCACCGTCCTGGGCCAGGGCATCCTGGGCACGGAGGCGGTCGTCCGGGCGGCGGTCGCCCAGGGCACGACACAGCTGACCATCGAGCAGGAGTCCTACCAGGGTCGCAGACCCCTCGACGACGCACGTAAAGACCTGGAGGTCATGCATCATTGGGGTTATTAGGGATTATTCGTATCTTGACCGCCTAATCATTTAACCATGAACACCCCTTATTCCCGGCGCCTTATCCTGCCCGGCAGCCGCAAACCCGTACCCTCCGGCGACCTTCAACCGGGTATTAAAAAGGACGACCTCGTCGACATCACCCTCAAGCTACGACCCGGCAGACCGCTCCCCGACCTGACCGACCCCGCCGTCCACCGGGTATTTTCGCCCCTTTCCCGCGAGGCCTTTTCGGAACGCTATGGCACCAGCCAGGCGGACATCGACCAGGTCGAGGCTTTCGCCAAACACGAGGGTTTCACGGTCGTCCGGGTCGAGCCCCACAAAAGGGCCGTCGTAATCCGGGGTACGGTCGCGCAATTGGAGCAGGCCTTCCAGGTTTCGTTGAATCTATACAAGGATGCCCAGGGTTGCGTATTCCGGGGCCGGTCCGGCGACGTGTCGATCCCCACGGAGCTCGACGGCATCGTGCGCGGCGTTTTTGGGTTGGACAACCGGCCCTGGGCCACCCCCAAGATCAAACGCGTCGCACGGGCGCAGGCCAACGTTTCGTACAGCCCGGTCGACATCGCCCGGCTGTACAACTTCCCCGACGGGGTGACCGGCGAAGGGCAGTGTATCGGGATCATCGAGCTGGGAGGTGGTTACCAGACCTCCGACATCGACACCTTTTATAAGAACCTGGGTCTCTCCGCCCCCACCCTCGTGGCCGTCCCGGTGGACGGGGGAAAAAACAATTTCGGGTCCACCGTCAGCGACGAAGACGGCGAAGTCACCCTGGATATTGAGGTAGCCGGCACCGTTGCCCCCGCCGCAAAGATCGCCGTATATTTTGCGGGGAATACCACGCAAGCCTTTCAGGACGCGGTTTCCACGGCCATCCACGACACCGTGAACAAGCCCTCGGTCATCTCCATCAGCTGGGGCGGACCGGAAGACACCTCCTATGGTTCGTACTACACCAGCTTCGACGAAGAGTTCCAGGCCGCGGCCACGATGGGCATCACCGTGTGCGCCGCGTCGGGGGATTCGGGCTCCAGCGACGGCGCGGACGACGGCAAGGTTCACGTCGACTACCCCGCCAGCAGCGCCTACGTGCTGGGGTGCGGGGGCACGACCCTGCGCGCGAACGTCCAGACCGACACCATCAACAGCGAGGTCACCTGGAATGGCGGCAGCAACGACGGCGCTACCGGCGGCGGGGTCAGCGACCTTTTTGCGCTGCCCACCTACCAGGACGGCGCCGGGGTACCCGCCTCCCCCAATACCGGCAAAACCGGGCGCGGCGTGCCCGACGTCGCCGGCGACGCCGACCCCGCCACCGGCTACAACATCCTCCTCGGCGGCCAGACCGAGCCCATCGGCGGCACCAGCGCCGTCGCCCCGTTGATGGCCGGCCTAGTGGCCCGGCTCAACGACGCCCTCGGCAAACCCGTCGGTTTCCTCAACCCGGTGCTCTACACCAACGCCGCCGCCTTCCGCGACATCACCCAGGGGAACAACGACACCGTCGGCAACGGGTCGTCTTACGTCGCCGGCACCGGGTGGGACGCCTGTACCGGGCTGGGAGTGCCAGATGGGGGGAAGTTGCTGGACGCACTGCGTGGATGACTGCGCGTTAGCGCCCCTTCGCCCGCATGACCCTGGCCTCCTCCGGGTACCCGTTCTGCTCCAGCGCATCGGCGTAGCTGTCATAGGCGTTTTTGCTTTTGGGGAAAAGCAGGGTATTCAGCTTAAAGACTTCCAGGGCGTATCTCTTGTTCGGGCCTTGCAACAGGTCGTAGCCCAGGTGGTTGAGCTCGAATTCATCGAAGTAATAGTGCGCGGTATCGTCCTTGAGCTCGTTGAACAGCGTGGCCGCGGCGTCTACTCCTTTATCGACGAGCGTGCGGCCATATAGCCTCGCCAGGGATTGCGTCACCTGGATGTGCAGCGGCGGCAGGCCGTTGATGATATTGGAGAGCGACAGCATGGTTTCCAGCGGGGCGTCGTCCATGTTGTCGTAATACGCGATCGTTTGGTTTTTGTCGAGGTTGCGGTGGAGGAACGCGGTCAATCCCACGATGTGCCCGTCGTGAAAGGCGAACCGGACCGCGGGCGTCGTCCGGCTGGTGTAGATGCTCCAACCCAGGCCATAGGTGCGCGTGCTGCGTGGGTTCATATAGGCGGTTTTGCCGTCGTTGAGCACTACGGCCGTGAAGGCGCTGTCGAGGAGTCCCGCGCCCAACAGCTTCCCCGCCCTCAGGGCGTTATCGAAGCGCCAGAGGTCCCGGAGCGTAGTCACTACATTTCCCGGACCCTGGATGTCGCTTAGGTTGTAGTAGGTATAGAACTGCCGGTGGTTCAGCGAATCGACGTTCAGCCAGTCCGTGTAATACATCGTGGGCCGCGTGTACCTGACGGTATTGGGCATTCCGTGTTCGCGTATATACGTCGCCGTCATGCCGGCGGGTTCAAAGACGTGCTCGCGCATGTATTCCGCAAACTTCTGTCCGCTCATTTTTTGCACCAGCAGCGCGAGGATCGCATAGTTAAAATTGTTGTACATCCACTTGTCGCCGGGGGCGAACCGGAGCGGTTGCCCGGCGGCCACGAGCTGCGCGTAAGCCTCCTCGTTGCTGATCAGCGCATCCGGGTGCTCAAGGATATAGCCGTCCTCGAAGCGCTCCAGCTGTGGGAGACCGGACGTTTGCCCGAGCAGGTGGCGGACGGTGATGTTGGCGTACGGGAAGTCGGTCAGGTACCGCTTCACCGGGTCGTTGAGCCGCACCCGGCCCTCGTCCACCAGCTGGAGCACCGCCAGCGAGGTGAACGGTTTTGACGTCGACGCGACATTGACGCGCGTGGTATCGCTGTTCATGATCCGCCGTTCACGGTCGGAGTAGCCGTTGGCGTGTTCGTAGACGACATGGCCATCCTCGGCGATCAGCACGGCGCCGTTGAAGTAATGGTGTGTCGCGAGCGTATCCAGGAGGGAGTCGAGCCGTGCGCGGGTTTCGGGGGGCAAGGGTTGCTGCGCGCGGGCGGTCACCGCCAACGGCTGTCGCCCCCGGGCGCTCACCGCTGACGGCTGCTGCCCCCGGGCGCCCGTCGCGGTGGCCAACAGGCCTGTGACTGCCGCCGCCGCGACAACAGGCGCCTTACCCAGAAAGGTGAAAACGAATTTCAAAGACATAAGAAAGATTTCTTACAATACTAAGAAACAATTCTTAGTTTTATAAGAATGTTTTCTTAGATTAGCGGTATGAATCACCCGGAACCTACAAAATCGGAATTGGAAATCCTGCAGGTGCTTTGGTCCAGCGGCCCCTCGACCGCCCGCCAGATCAACGATCACATCAACCGGCACACGCGGCAGGTCATTTATATGTCGACCCTCAAGCTCATGCAGATCATGGTGGAGAAGGGACTGCTGGTGCGCGACGAAAGCGCCCGGACCCACGTCTACCGCGCGGCCGTGGACGAGGGGAAGACCAAGACCGTCATCCTCGACAAGATGGTGGACACCCTTTTTAACGGGTCGGCGGGCAGCCTGATGATGCACCTGCTCGGGAACAAACAGCTCACACCAGCGGAGATGGCGGAGTATCGACGGATGCTCGATAGCCTCGACGCGGAAAATGGCGGCGGCGCCGCCGGAAACGATAACAAATCAAAAAAGTAAGCCATGCTGACAAACCCTTTAGCCAAAGCCCTTTTCTGGACGCTCGTCCACTCCCTTTGGATCGGCCTGATCGTCGCGGCGCTCGCCGCCCTCCTGATCGTCCTGACGCACCGCACGCGCGCGGCGTTCCGGTACAATGCCCTTTGTTGTCTGCTGGGGGGATTCGTGCTGGCCACGGGTCTCGTTTTTGCGCGGCAATTCGATGCGCCCGGGCGTTTGATGCCCGTCCGGACGACTGCGAACGTCATGAGTTCGTTGTCGCCGGTTAAAACCATAACGCCAACCCGGGTGACACACGCACTGGACCAGGCCGCACCCTGGCTGCTCATCTGCTGGTGGGTGTGTTTTCTTTTCCG
>NZ_DATJIY010000025.1:0-27973 GCF_035492835.1 Dinghuibacter sp. | reverse complement strand
CGGGCTTTCCCCGTCTACGCCAAACCCCACACCCACGGCATCGCCGCCGGCGACTTCAACGGCGACGGCCACCCCGACCTGGCCACCGACAGCTGGGGTCTCGACCGCCTGCTGCTGCTCTATGGCGACGGTACCGGCAACTTCCGCGAGAGCGACTCGTTGCAGACCGGTAAGCATCCCTACCAGCGCCTGCGCGCCGCCGATCTCGACGGCGACGGCCGCCCCGACCTCGTCACCACCAACCTCGATGGCGACGACGTGAGCGTCCTGCTCAACCAGGGCCACGGCCATTTCAAAGAAGCGCGTTACCGCGCGGGCACCATGCCCTTTGGCGTCGCCACCGGCGACTATAACGGCGACGGCCATCCCGATCTCGCCGTCGTAGACGCGTCCTCCGTCACGACCGACCGCCGCGGTCAGGACAGCGTGTACTTGCTGTACAACGACGGCGCCGGGCACTTCGGCCAATATGCCTGCGCCCCCGGTCCCGGCGGTCCCACCCGCGTCGCCGTCGCCCATGGAATCATCTGCGTGGTGAATTATTCCGCCGCGACCATCTCACTGTATGGCGACAGCGGCGAAGGTCTTCACCGAACCGCCACGATCCCCGCCGGCCGCCAACCCGACGGCATCGCGATCGCCGACCTCAACGGCGATGGTAAATACGATATAGTCGTGGGGAACAGCGGAGACGGCACCGTAACGGTGCTGCTCCAGCGTCAATAGGGGTTGTGTGCGGATGGGGCCGGTGCGTCGTGCGACGAAGGCGGCGCGGGCGGCGCATCGGGCTGCCGTTTTCGCTTGCGGCGGAAGATCGCGGTAAACCGTTCGAGGACGAAGGAAAAAAGGAGGATGTTGAGCGCCATGCCGCCAAGGAAGGCGCCCCAGCTGTCGATGGAGCCGTTGCCGAAAATGAGGTGCGACGGGTAACGAAGGATATTGAAGGTTAAGGCGATCCAGCGTTGGGTGGTCACGCCGGTGTAGGCGAAGAAGGACCCGATCATCAAGACGATGACTACGAGCATACAGAGGAAGAAGGCGCGGAAGCTGAATCTTTTGAACATAGAACGTGGTTACCAGAACGCCGGACCGGAAAAAAAGTCGCCGGGCGTCTTGCCCGTAAATATCCTAAAATCCTTGATAAAATGCGCCTGGTCGAAATACCCCGAGGCATAGGCCGCCCGGGTGAGGTTGTCCATGAGTGGGTAGCGCGCCAAAAGGTTCCGAAAACGGACGATACCTGAAAATTGTTTGGGCGTGGCGCCGATGGCCTGGCGAAAACGTTTTTCGAACGGATCCCGGCTCAGCGGAATGTCCTTTAGCAGGTCCCCGATCCGGGCTTCCCCACCGGTGGCGCGTATCCGCCGCACCGCCTCGAACACCAGCCGGTCGCCGGCCGATGTCGACAACCGGTCGAGCAGGAACCGTTCTGCCACGGCGACCCGATCGGGCGCCAGCGCCAGTTCCGTAGCCAGCCGCGACAAAACCGAAGCGGGCACGAAGGCGCCCAGGTCCTCGCTAACGCCATAGAATTCGTGCATCGGCAACGGGAAAAAGTGTCTCGCGCCACCCTCCCGGAAGAGGACCAGCACGGTCCCCGTCCCGGGCTCGTAGGTCAGGACCCGCGCGCTTTTTTGCAACCCGCTCAGGGCAAAGGGCGGTATCCCCCTGACCAGACCCGCAAACCGCAACGCCAGCACGACCGACGTATCCGGCACCACCCGGCTATCCATTCCCCCGGCACTCCCGATCACGAGGATGGACCGCACGTAGGGGCGGAGCGCCGCACTGGGAAGAAACGTTTGCATGTCCTAAAGTTACGCTATTTCACCGCTGAGACCTCCACCAGGCCCTCGTGGGTGGCGCACCACACATTGCCCTCTTGGTCGAGGGCCAGCCCGGTGGCCTCGGTGCTGGGAAAAGGGGAATTTTCGCGGGTTATGACGAGCCAATCGTTTAAAATGTCCCACCGGCAAACGCCTACGTGTTGTATACTCATCCAAAGGGAGTTGTCATGCGGGTTGTAGAGTACATGGTTGACATGGCCGGACGGCATACCTGAATTCTGCGCCGTCCTCAACAACCAGTGACCTGTCACGGAATATTCGGCGAGGCCATCGCTGGTGGCAAACCAGCAATTCCCTTCAGCGTCCTCGGTCATTCCGTCGATAATCGATGGGCTCAAAAAAATCGAATCATGGCCGATAACGGCGGTTCCGCCGGAAGTGCCCACCCAAAGCCGTCCTTTGCTGTCCGGGGCCGCAAAATAGACGTTGTTGTCCGGGAGGCGCTTGGTTGTCCAGGTCCCTTTATCATATGTGGCGACACCGCCATAACCCGCCACCATCACACGTCCATCCGCTATGGGAACAATGGACCTGACCCAGCTCAAACCGGTCACCGACGAATCGAAAACCGTCCATACCTTATCGTCATACAGGTACAGTTTTTTAAAGTCCGTCATCCATTTGTTGCCGGTCTTGTCTGCGACCAGGGCGCCGACAAATACCTCTTCGGGAGGTAGGTATGTCCGGACCTGGTCGTCGTGCAACCGGCTGACACCTCCTGTGGTGCCCTCCCAGACGAAGCCCTGCCGGTCCACGGCGACCGAAGTGCCATAGTCGTCGGAGAGACCGTCGTTCTGTTTGTCCCGGACGGTTACGTTGTATCGCTTCCGGGGGTTGCCGGGATAACTGAAGAGCTTATTTTCTATGACCGGCTTTGGGGCATCGTACAACCTCGTCTTGAAAAATGCCAGATCGGGGGGCTGGAAATTCCACCGGATCTCCCCCCTGTTCCAGTCCACCTGGACGACCACGGTAAAAGCCGAAAAGGCGGTCCGGTTCCAACGGTGGAAGTTTACCAGGTAGGCGGCGATGGCGTCCACTTGCGCCCTAAGCGCTTTGCTCATATAGCTAATGGCCTGGGCGTCGCCAGCAGAGTCCACGACCAGTTGGAGCCGGACGGTGCCCCTGCCCTGACGAAACTCCGGGAGCAGGCCGAGGCTATCGGTAAATGCGTAGAAAGAGTTCTCATTGGCGACATCGCTATCGGGTCTGCAAAGACAAAAGGCTGGAAGGTCCCGGTACGGCATCTTGCTGGGCAGGAGCTCCTGGGCGGAGGCAACATCGGCCAGCAACAGGACGAGCAAAAAAAAGCGCATGCCGGCAAGATACTCAAATCATGCTGGCGGCCGCGGCGTCGAGCAAAATTTCGCAGTCGGGGTGCAGCTGCACGACGGAGGCGGGGATGTCGGTGGTCACCGGCCCACGGATGGCGCGGGCGACGATGTCGGCCTTGTGCGCGCCCTTGGCGATCAGTATGATCCTCCGGGTGTGCATGATGTTCCTGATCCCGCGGGTAAGACCGCCGAGCTCGGTGCCGGGGGGGACCTGGGTTTCGCGGCGGACGCGGGCTTCGAAGCCGGGGTCCATGGGGGAGACCCAGGTTTCGCTCTCGAAGGGGGTGCCGGGCTGGTTGATACCGATATGGCCGTTGAGACCGATGCCCAGCATCTGGAGGTCGGCGCCACCGGCGGCGGCTAGCCGCTCTTCCCATAGACGGGCCTCGAGCGCGAAGTCGTCGGACTCCGTGGGCGGCATCAGGAACCGCTCGTCAGGGATGCCGAGGGCGTCGGCCAGCTGCGTGCGGATCATGGTATAGCAGCTGCCGGCGTAGCTGCGGGGGAGGTTGGTGAGCTCGTCGACGTTGAAGAGGGTGATCCGCGATACGTCGAAGGGGTGCCCGGAAAAGATGTCGGATACGATCCGGTGCATACCCATCGTCGTCTGGCCGGTGGATAAGCCGATGACCGAAGACGGTTTGGACAGCATCTGCGCGATGATCCGCCAGGCGGCGGTGCGATCGAAGGCTTCCGGGGTGGGGCATACGGTAATGGTCATACGTGCGCGAATTCCTTGGTGAAAAATGCATCCAGCGCCTCGAACGCGGCGCCTTCATCCGGACCGCTCACGGTCACGGTTACCGTGTCACCGGCCTTCGGGACCAGCCCCAGGATCTGGAGTATGCTGTTGAGCTGGACTTCCCGGCCGTCCTTTTTCATACGCACGTCGGATTGGAATGTCCGGACCAGGCGGATCAGCGCGGTGGCCGGGCGGGCGTGGATGCCGTCGGGAGCTGTCAGTGTATAGTCTTTGGTCATCATGAGATTGCTTCTTCTAAACAGGCGCGGATCTGCGCCGCGTTGTCCATGGTTAGGACGCGTTTGGCCAACGCCTGGGCCGCGGAGCGGGTGTGGCTGACGACGGTGTTTTTTACCAGGGGTATCGAGGCGGGATTGGCCGACAGCTCGTCCACGCCCAGACCGATGAGCAGGAGGGTGGCCAGCGGGTCCGACGCCATTTCGCCGCAAAGGCTGACGCGTACCAGCTGTCGCTGGGCCTGCTGGACCACGAACTGGAGCAGGCGGATGACCGCCGGGTGAAAAGGATCGTAAAGTCCTGCCACGCGCGGGTTCATGCGGTCCGCGGCCAGCATGTACTGTACGAGGTCGTTGGTACCGATGCTGAAAAAGTCGACCTCGCGGGCCAGCAGGTCGGCGATGTACGCCGCCGCGGGCACCTCGATCATCACGCCCACGGGTATCTCCTTGTTGAAGCCCACGCCCTCCCTCGTCAGCTGACGTTTGGCTTCGTCCAGCAGCGCCCTGGCCTCCCGGACTTCAGCGACGGTACTGATCATCGGGAAGAGCACCTTTACCTTGCCCCAGGCGCTGGCCCTCAAAATCGCTTTGAGCTGTGGCAGGAAAATGTCCGGCTCACGCAGGCAAACGCGGATCGCGCGGTAGCCGAGGGCGGGGTTTTCCTCCGCGGGCAAAGGAAGGTAGGGGAGGGGTTTGTCTCCGCCGAGGTCGAGGGTCCGGATCGTGAGCGGTTTCCCCTTGGTATGCCGGGCAATCGATTTATAAAAGGAAAACTGTTCTTCCTCCGTAGGCATCGTGTCGCGGTCCATAAACAGGAGCTCGGTCCTGAGCAGCCCCACGCCTTCGCCACCATAGGCCTGCACCAGGTTGAGGTCGGCCATCGAGGCCACGTTGGCCAGCAGGGGAACGGCCCAGCCGTCCTGGGTCACGGAGGGTTTGCCGCGCAGGGCGTGTAGCAACGCGGCCTTTGCCTGCTGTGCCTGTTGCCGGGTCGTGTACGTATCGAGCACGGCGGGCTCGGGGTCGATGATCACCGTCCCGGTCTCGCCGTCGAGGATAATCGTGTCGCCGGGCGTAATGCCCTGGATCGCTTCGCCAAAACCCACGACGGCCGCCAGCCCCCGCGATCGCGCGATGATTGCCGCGTGCGACGTGCGGCCACCCGCCCCCGTGAGCAAGCCGTTCACCCGGCTCGTGTCGAGCGTCAGCGTATGCGAGGGCGCCAGGTCCCAGGCGACGAGGATGGTGCCCGCTTCCGCCGAAAGCGCCGGCTCCGCGGCGCCCTCGAGGTTCCGCAGCAGGCGGTTCCCCATATCCTGTATATCCGCAGAGCGTTCGCGTATATAATTGTCCTCCAGACCGTGGAACAATTCGGTGATTTCGCCGACGGTCTCCAGGGTTGCGTCGTACGCGGTTTTCATACCGGTCGATATTTTTTGGACCACGTCCCGCTCCATCTGAGGGTCGCCGAGCAGCTCGATCTGGACCTCCAGGATGTCGGCGCTGTCCGTGTCCGGCCGCGCGGTGTCGAGTATCCCCCTGATTTCGGCGATGGACCGGCGGACGGCGAAACGGTATTGTTCGATCTCGCGCGCTATCTCCGTGGGGTCCGCCAGCAACCGGCCCCGGGTCACGCGCTCTTCGCGTTCGATGACCAGGGCCTTGCCGATGGCAATGCCGGGGGAGGCGCCGATTCCTTCGATCTGTGTCATAGTCAGTTCAGTATGTGCAGCAAGCTCCCGCAAAAACCGAGCGCCAGCAGCCCTACCAATAGATACGATGTTTTTATGTGTCGTTTCAAACCCGCATACACCAGGAACGTCAGGCCGAGCGGGATCAGCCCCGGGGCGACCTGGTCAAGCACCGACTGGAGGGTAACGCCCTCGCCTATACGCAGCGGCGTCCCCACCGTCATCAGCGTCGCCGGCATCGCGCCGACGACCATCAACCCCAGTATGGACGCGCCCTGCGTCAGCCGGTCCATGACGTGTGACCCTTGCAGCCTCTGCAGGAACCGCATCCCCGCCCTATACCCGGTAAAGGTAAGCCGGTAGCGCAACGCCAGGTGCGGGACGTTGAAGATGGCCAGGAACAAGAGCGGCCCCAGCAGGCTCCCCTTGAGCGCCAGCGACGTGCCCACGCCCGCCGCGATCACCTTTAGCGTTCCCCAGAACAGTGAATCGAAGACACCCGCGAGCGGTCCCATCAACCCGAGTTTTACGGCGTTGATCGACTCCTCGTCAAAATCGGGGTCCTTAAAGCGTTGCTCCTCCATCGCTGCGGTGATACCGAGGATCAGCGTCGAGCCGTACGGGCTCGTATTGAAGAACTGTAAATGCCTTTCGAGCGCCCGAGCCATGGAAGCCCGGTCGGGACAGGTCAAGCGGAGCACCGGAACCAGCGCGAAGGCTACGCCGGTGTTCTGCCACGTTTCGAAATTGAAGTTGGCCTCCAGGGCCATGGAGCGCCAGAAGACCGCGCGGATCTCGCGGGCGCCGAGTACGTGTGCCGCGGCCGCGCCGTCCGATCGCCCGTTGTGCCCGGCCGCCCCCGGATCGCCGCCGTCCGCCCGCGTGTCTCGACCCGTGACGATCATGGCGACAATTATGCCAAGCCCGCCGATGGCTATCATGGGCAAATGCAGGTACGACGCCAGGATGAATCCCAAGAAGAAATAAGGCGCCACGTCCTGCCGGAACATCAGGTTCAGCAGCAATGCAAATCCCAGCGCGGGCAGCACGTTGCCCGCGACGACCAGCCCCGTGTTGAGCCAGGCGGGGATCAAGTCTAACAGACTCTTCATCGCACCCGCGCCCAGCAGCAGCGAGAGACAAACGACCGTCCCCATGAGCAGCGGCTTGAGCAACCCGCTGGCGACGTGGAGCGTTTGGATGCGTTTCCAGTCGCCGGACGCGGCCGCCCGGGCAAAGGCCTTATTAAAAACCGAGCGCGTGACGAAGAGCCAGCTCAGCAACATCTCCGCGAGGATCGAGATCGGGACCGCCAGGGCCAGCGCGATGGCCGCGCCTTTCCCGGAGGTAATGGCAAAGGCCGTCCCCAGCACCCCGCCCGTGATCACATCCGGCGGTATGGCGGCGCCGACCTTTATATTGCCCATAAAGATCAGCTCCAGCGTCGCGCCCATGACGATCCCCGCGTGGACATCCCCCAGCGCAGCCCCGACCAGGGGCGCGAGCACCAGCGGACGGCTCAGCAGGGTGGTCCCGAGGAAGTCTTCCGAGTGCCCCAGCACCGCTATCAAGGTGATCCATATGATGGAGGCGGTCGACACTACAACAGGTTTTCGAGGCGTTGACGGGTATCGGTGGGCACCTGCCGGACCTCCAGCTCGATCCCTTTTTCCAGCAGCGCCTTTACGAGCGCGATGTCGCCCTCGGTCAACGCCACCGCCTTGGACACGTGACTCCCGCCCTCACGGCTACGGATACCGCCAAAGTTGATGGAGGTCACGGCGGGGACGTCCCTGGCCAGCCGGGCTGCGTCGGGGACGTCTTTGACCAGGACCAATATCTTTAAAGGCGTGGATGCCGGGTCGTTCAGGAAGGCAACGGCGCCCTCCACCGTCATGATCCGCTGGGTGACGCCCCTCGGCGCCGCCAGCCCGAGGGCCAGCTTCTGGAACTCATCCCCCGCCACCTGGTCGTTGGCCACTATCAGGTGGTTGATCCCCAGGGCCGGCACCCAGGTAAAGGCCACCTGTCCGTGCACCAGCCGGTCGTCTATCCTACAGAGTGCAATCATTGTCCCGTTATCAGTTTATTGACATATACCATTTGTTCCCGCGCCGCCGTCAGGGCGTTCTCTATCACTTCGCGGACCGGGGCCGCCGGGTCGGACATGACGATCTCGATCAACAGCGGCAGGTTGAATCCCGAGACCACATGTACGTTGGGCCAAAGGGCGTAGCGTAGTACCTGGTTGTTTACGCTCCCCCCCAACAGGTCCGAAAATACGACCCACTCCGCTGCTTCCCCGTCCGCCTGGAGCAACCGCTCGATCTCCTCATCCAACGGCTTGTTTTCCTGGAGGTAAGCCTGGATCACAAAAACATTGTCCGTCGGCCCGATGATCATGTTCAGGGACGACTTTACCCCCTCCGCAAAAGCGCCGTGCGTCGCAATCAGAAACTTCCGGTTCATAGCCACAATGTTCCGGCAAAGACCCCGCATATACCACTTCAGAGGCCCTACAATGCCCCTACAAACCCCTTTTTCCGGCGTAGGGAACTTGTAGGGCCTCCAAAATTGACGCCGCCCTCACCGCTCTATAGATTTAGGCGGTGAGAAAATCCATGGCTTCTATGGTGCTGTCGCTTGTCATATGGACACTTACGCACGCGGGTGACCCAGGCGCCCCCGCGCGCCCCGGGGCATCGGCTTACCCTGTGCGGCCCCGGGATACCGCCGCCGCATACATGACGCCCCCGGCCGGCGACGCCAGCGACGACCTCCAAACCGCGATCGCCCGCGTCAAGACCGAACGCAACTTTGGGATCGTTTTCCTGGGCCCTGGCGAATACCATATTTCAAAGACCCTCTATATCCCCCGGGGCATCCGGGTCATCGGGTATGGCGCCCGGCGGCCGGTCATCGTGCTCGACCCGCATTCGCCCGGGTTCGACAAGCCCGATTCCGCGGACAAGGGGCGGGCCCGTTATATGATATGGTTTACGAGCGCCCTTCCGGTGGGGGTGGACAACTTTGCCGGGCCGGGGAGCCGCGTCCCTGACGCGGGGGCCTCGACCTTTTACAGCGCCCTGTCGAACGTGGACCTCCGGATCGGCGACGGCAACCCCGGCGCGGTCGCCCTGCGTACGCACTTCGCCCAGCACAGCTTTATATCCCACGTCGACATATATATAGGCGGCGGCAAGGCCGGTCTCTTCGACGGCGGGAACGAGATCGAGGACGTCGGTTTTTATGGGGGCGACTACGGCATCTGCACCACGAAGCCATCCCCGGGCTGGCCCTTCCTCCTGGTCGACACCCGTTTCGAGGGGCAGCGCGTCGCCGCGATAAAAACCCAGGAAGCCGGTCTCACCATCGTCCGCCTGAGCGCCCGCCACGTACCCACGGTCATCGATGTCGACGACAATTATCACGAAAAACTCTTCATGGAGTCCTCCCGATTCGACTCCATAACGGGCCCGGCTATCCGAATAAGCACCGCACGGAATGCGGCGAATGAGGTAAACCTCCGGTCAGTCCTGTGTCGCAGCGTTCCGACGCTGGTGGCGTACCGTCACGAGACCAGGGTGGTGGCTGCGCCCGGGGCGGCGCGGGGGGCCGACGGCCGCGCCGCGACGTACCTCGTCCGCCGGTTCACCGACGGCCTTTGTCTCGATCGCGGCGACGCCGCGTATCGCACCCTCGCCGACCTCGCGCCCGCGCCGTTTGCAGCGGCATCCCCCACGGACATCACGCCTTTGCCGCCCATGGACACCTGGGTCAACGTGAAGGACCTCGGTGCCAGGGGCGATGGTCAAACCGACGATACCCGGGTCCTCCAGGACGCCATCGATAAGTACCCGACGATCTACCTGCCGCAGGGGTGGTACCGCGTGAGCAGGACGCTGCGGCTACGACCCAACACGGCGCTCATTGGCCTCACACCCATCGGCACCCAGATCATGCTGGCGGACCGGACCCCCGGGTTCTGCGGTTTCGGGGGTCCGGTACCGTTGGTGGAGACCCCGCAAAACGGCCACAACATCATTACCGGTATCGGTCTGTCCACCGGTGATGACAATTCCCGGGCGGTCGCCTGTAAGTGGATGTCGGGGGACGGTTCCCTGATGAACGACGTCAAGTTCGTCGGGGGACACGGTGGGATGGACCGGCCGCAAATGCCACCGCAGTACGCCCATCAGGGCCCCGAAACCTGGGACACCCAGTACTGGAGCCTTTGGGTCGCCAACGGCGGAGGCGGCACGTTCAAGGACATCTGGTCGGCGAGCACGTATGCCGCCGCCGGCGTGTACGTTTCGCACACCAGCACGCCCGGCCGGATCTATGCCTTGTCGGTGGAGCACCATGTAGGCAACGAAGTCCGCTTCGACCATGTCGCCGGCTGGCGCGTCTACGCCCTGCAGCTCGAAGAAGAAAGCCGCGAAAGCACGGAATGCCAGCCCATGGAGATCGTGGACTGTAAGGATCTCGTTTTTGCCAACCTGTATATGTTCCGCGTCATCCGCGTCAACAAACCCTATCCCTGGTCGGTACGCCTTTGGGGCGGCGGGGACATCGAGTTCCTGAATGTGCACAATTACAGCCAGACACCGTACACGACGACCAATCCGTTTTATATCGTC
The DNA here is from genome assembly GCF_035492835.1 of Dinghuibacter sp. Classification (NCBI taxonomy): domain Bacteria; kingdom Pseudomonadati; phylum Bacteroidota; class Chitinophagia; order Chitinophagales; family Chitinophagaceae; genus Dinghuibacter; species Dinghuibacter sp. Next base: position 17,480 of record NZ_DATJIY010000025.1, on the reverse strand, counting down.
AATACCGGGACGGAAGTCCGCCCATGGGAAATGGCCAGGTACTACTACCGGGGACCATCGGTCCCGAGCGGCGCCGCCGACGCTACGATCGCCGCGGGCTTCGAATTCGCCCACGCCCTCTGCGCCGACCACAAGGGCAACGTTTTCTTTTGCGACCCACGCATGCGGCGCATCTATGAATATAACGCGAAAGGCGTCCGCCTACTGGTCGACTACCCCTGGGAGCCGCTCTCGCTGGCGTGCGACAAAAACGACAACCTCCTGGTCGTCTTTAAATACGTCCCCCGCGCGGGCGAGGTCTTTACCAATCCGCCCGACGCCGCGGGCACCTCCTTTAGCGGTTGGGGGAACAGCGGGTTCGCCACCTGGGTATACGCCGTCGATCCGGCGAACCCCGACGAGACCATTCAGCGGCTGCCGCAGGGGCCGCTAACCGAGACGGTTTTGTATCCGGCCCATCGCTGGCGCGACTACCACGACTTTACCACGATAGCCGCGGTACGACCCGATACGGGCTGGATCGCACCGGACAACAAAACCACCATCGCCAGGGTATACGACCTCGCCCGTGCCACCGCGCTGACGAAGGCCACGGACGGCGTCATCTACCTCACTGACGAATACGACAAACGCACCTGGAAGGCAACCGCCGACCTCGGCAACATGAAACCCTTCGCTGAAAAAGGCGAGTTCGATCACGCCGTCGATCCCAAAGGCAACGTCTACATAGCCGACGGAGATATCTATGTCTTCGACAAAAACGGCGCCCCGCTGAGGACCATCCATACCGCGGAGCGGCCGACGTCGGTGCTGATCGATGGCACACGCCTTTTCTATACCGGACACAACGCGCTACATATACTAAACCTTCCAAACTAACGAGAGATGAAACTACTTGCCTTCTTTTTATGCGTCGCCGTCGGGGCAACGCTTGCGGGCGCGGGGCGCGCCCTGGGGGCGGACGGCCCCTTAAGGGCTTACGCCGCGAAGCCCGGCATCACCGGCATTGTCCGGGACGCCACGGGAGAACCCTTGGCCGGGGTAACGGTTACGGTGAAGGGCGGCACCAATGCCACGGTCACCGACGCCAAGGGCCACTTCACCATCAACGCCTTCCTTGGGGACGTGCTCGTCTTCAGCAACGTCGGCTACGCCAAACGCGAGATCGCGCTCACCAGCGACCACGCCCTGGTGGTGGAGCTGACCAGCGAAGCCAAGTCCATGAACGAGGTCGTGGTCACGGCACTCGGGATCAAACGGACCGAGAAATCGCTGACGTACTCGACCCAGCAGGTATCGGGCACCGAATTGACCACCGTCAAGAGCGACAACCTCATGAACTCGCTCAACGGGAAGCTCGCCGGGGTGACCATCAACCCCAGCGCTTCGGGCATCGGCGGTTCGGTCAAGGTGATCCTTCGCGGGAGCCGCTCCACCGGAGGGAACAACCAGCCGTTGTACGTCATCGACGGCGTGCCCATTTCCAACGACGGGAGCCCCTTTGGGCAGCCGATGAGCAACACCTACGGGGGTAACCCGGAAGGGGGCGATGGGATATCCAACCTGAACCCCGAGGACATCGAAAGCATGACCATCCTCAAAGGCGCGAGCGCGGCGGCCCTCTATGGCAGCCAGGCCGCCAACGGGGTGATTGTGATCAACACCAAAAAGGGCCGGGCGGGCCGCACGGTGATCAATTTCTCGTCGTCCGAAAGCATGGACCACAATGCCTACCTGCCGAAGTTCCAGAACGACTACGGCCAGACCAGCGCAGGGGCGGTGGACAGCTGGGGATCGAAGATCACCAGCGCCCCGGACAACCTGAAGAAGTTTTTCCAGACGGCGACCAATTTCACCAACTCCATCAACCTGTCGGGGGGCACGGACGCCGCCCAGACCTATTTCTCCTACACCAATACCACCGCGCGGGGCGTGGAGCCGAACAACACGCTGGAGCGCCACAACCTGGACTTCCACGAGACGGCCAGGTTCCTCAACAACAAGCTCACGGCCGACGCGAACGTAAACTACGTGTACCAAAAGGTCAACAACAGCCCCGCCATCGGGTTCTACTCCAACCCGCTGACGGGACTGTATTTCTTCCCCCGCGGGCTGGACATCACCCCCTATAAGAACGAGTACGAGCTGCCCGCGGTATCCGGGGGGAATGGGGCTCCCACCCAGAACTGGCCGTTCCACGAGGACGTCCAGCAAAACCCCTGGTGGATCATCAACCGGAACACCAACGAGAATACGCGCAACCGTTACATCGTCAACGCCAGCCTGAAGTACGACTTCACCAGCTGGTTGAGCGTCCAGGCGCGTGGCAGCATGGACCGGATCAACGACCTCGGGGACCAGAAGTACTGGGCGGGGACCTACGCGCCCCTGGCTTCGTCCAACGGGAACGGGAGCTGGAACGGGTTTAACCACACGCTGACGCAGCTCTACAGCGACGCCTTGCTGACCGTCAACCTGCCGGCGATCGCCGGGTTCAAGATCGACGGGGTACTCGGTACGAGCATCAACGACAACCAGACCACCGGTATCGGCTGGGGTCCGGGGGCGGGTCAGGGCTTTGGCCTCTATTTCCCGAACATCTTTACGATCCAGAACATCGAGGTCGCACCGGCGGTGCCGCTGGGCGGATCGGGCGGTACCTACGGCAGTAACGTGTCGACCGACGCGCCTTACCACAGCCAGATACAGTCCGTTTTCGCGAACGCGAACATATCTTACCGCGACTGGGTCTACCTGACCCTGTCGGGTCGCAACGACTGGTCGTCAAACCTGTCGTTCACACCCGACGACCACTATTTCTATCCCTCCGCGGGGTTGTCCTTTATCCTCAACCAGGCGCTGGCGTTGCCCAAGGCTATCACCTACCTGAAGGTCCGCGGGACCTATTCGCAGGTAGGCAACACCGTGGGGCAGTACCAGACCAACCCGGAAAACAGCACCTCGGCCAATTCCACCGTCCTCAACGGCACGGCGCCCTCCAGCCTGAAACCGGAACAGACCAAGGCCTGGGAAAGCGGGTTGGACCTGCACCTGTTCAGCGACAACCTGAGCTTTGCCTTTACGTATTACAAGACCAATACGTACAACCAGGACATCGGCATCGTGCCGCCGCCCGCCTCGGGCTATTCCTCGGAGAACGTGAATGCGGGGAACATCCAGAACAGCGGGGTGGAATTCACGCTGGGATACACCTTTTATCCCAGCCACGCCATCAGCTGGACCACCACCGTCAACGTCTCGCATAACATCAACAAGGTCATCGACATCGACAGCAAGGACGGCGTCAACCTGGTCGACCTCACCCCCGGGAACAACAACTACGACACCTATGTCGTCAAGGGCGGCGAGTTCGGCGACATCTATGGCCAGACGCTCCAAAAGGACGCCAGTGGCCGGCTGGTGCTGGTGTCCGATGGGAACAACAACTGGTACCCGGTACAGGGTGGGGGAAACCTCAACGGCTTTAGCAAGCTGGGCAACCCCGAGCCCAAGTGGCAGGGTGGCTGGAACAACGCCATCAACTGGAAAGGCTTTAACCTGAACTTCCTCGTCGACGGCAAATTCGGCGGGCAGGTCATTTCGGTGATGCAGGGCATGCTCGACTACTATGGCGTGTCCAAGGTCAGCGGCGAGGCCCGCGACAAGGGCTATGTCGCCATCAACGGCGTCGACCCGAACGGGCACGCCGTCTCGCAGATCGACCCCAAGAACTGGTACACCTTTATCGGCGGCCGCAACGCCACACTGGGCGAGTACGTCTACAGCGCCACGGTGGTCCGGCTCCGCGAGGTAGCGCTGGGTTACGGCGTCAACTTCAAAACCGGGGCGGTGAAGAGCCTGCGGTTGTCCCTGACCGGCAGGAACCTGCTCTACTTCTATAAGAAGGCGCCCTACGACCCTGAGATCGCTTCCTCCACCGGCAACTCGCTCGGGGGCGTTGACGTGTTCAACCTGCCCGCGCAGCGGACCCTCGGACTCAAGTTAAATGCCATCTTCTAAAATCGAACGACAATGAAACGACTCCCCTCACATAGCAGACCCCTTGGAATCGCGGCCCTATCGCTGGCCCTCGCCTTCGCGGGCTGTACCAAGAACTTCGAGAAGCTCAACACCGACCCCACGGGCGTCCCCAACGCCGACCTCCAGATACCAACCCTCTTTATCCCGTTGGAGCAGGAAATCATGTACATGACCGACGACGGTTACCAGACCGCGCAGAACCTCAACGCCGACGACTACTGCGGCTACATGATGCCCGACCAGACCTTCGGGCAGGCGCTCGACAACGCGAATTACGTCTTCATCGACGGCTGGAACGTGGAGGCCTTCAACAGCATCTACACCAACCTGCTGGGGCCCATCCGCAACAAGCTCGCCAAATCCGGCGTACAGACCTCGAATCCTGACTACTGGGCCATCGCGCTCATCATTGAAGTGGAAGCCATCGACCGGATCACCGACAAATTCGGCCCCGTGCCCTACAGCCAGGTCGGTTCCTCGCTGGTAAGCGTGGGTTACGACAGCCAGCAGGACATCTATACCGCGATGTTCGGTGAGCTCGACACCGCCGCCGCGAACCTCAACGCCTATATCGCCGCCAATCCCGGCGTGGAGCCGCTGGCGGCCAACGACGCCATCTTCGGGGGCGACTATACCAAGTGGCTGAAGTTCGCCAACTCCCTCCGGCTCCGCCTGGCGATGCACCTCACCAAGATAGACCCGGCCACCGCCCAAGCCCAGGCCGAAAAAGCCCTGGCCGATCCCGGTGGCGTGATGACCGACCCCTCGGACGATGCCGCCGTCCAGGCCAGCCAGGCTAACGGGAACGACTACAACCAGATCACCGTGAGCTACGGCGACAATTCCATGAACGCGTCGATCGAGTCCTTTCTCGTGGGCTACAACGACCCCCGGTTGCCGGTCTACTTCGAACCCGACACCGACCCCGGGCATACCGGTGAATATACAGGTATCCGTATCGGTTGTGCCATCCCGCCGAAACCCTTTTACTCCGGTTTTTCCAAGCCCAATTGCGACCAGACCTTTACCATCACCGCCCCGGAAGTCATCATGACCGCCGCCGAGGTGTGGTTCCTGAAGGCCGAGGCCGCCCTGCGCGGTTGGAATGGCGCCGGAGACGCGCAGACCGACTACGAAACCGGGATCACCAAGTCCATGCAGCAGTACGGCGTCGCCGGGGCCGCCGCAGCCTATATCCAGGACGCCACCAGCAAACCCGCTGACTACGTCGACTACCTGAATTCCGCCGACAACAGCCCTGCCCTGACTACGATCACGATCAAGTGGGACCCCAACGCCACCAACGAGCAAAAGCTGGAGCGCATCATCACCCAGAAGTGGCTCGCCATGTACCCCGAGGGCCAGGAAGCCTGGACCGAGTTCCGCCGCACGGGCTATCCCGCGCTCTTCCCGGTGGTTGTCAACAGCAGCGGGGGCACCATCGACACCAGGATACAGGTCCGCCGGCTGGCGTATCCGCACAGCGAAGCCACTTTGAACCCCAAGGGCCTCCAGCAAGGCATATCTTTGCTGGGTGGGCCGGACAACGGGGGGACGCGTCTTTGGTGGGATGTGAATGGGCCCAATTTCTAAAGGTTTTATACCATGAAAGCTACATCGATCGCCCTTGTATTGTTGACGGCACTCAGCGCCCGCGCGCAGCACGTAGACATCCTGACGAACCAGGTCGGGTACGAGACCTATGGCCCCAAGCGCGCCGTCATCCAATCGGACGCCCCGGCGACGGTTACCGCCTATCGCGTCGTGGACGTCGCCACGGGTAAAGCCGTGTTCCAGGGTGTGCCGCGCTATGTCGGTCCCGTTGACCACTGGCAGCACCGGCTTTTCTGGACGATCGACTTCGGTAAATTCAGCGCCGCGGGGACCTACCGGCTGGAGGCAGGCCCCGCGGCTTCCCATCCCTTCAGGATCGGGAGCAGCGTCCTGGAGTCGGCGACGATATCGGACGTGATCTACTACTTCAAGGGGCAACGCTGCTCCGGGCTGCTCGACGCGGCGGACCGGCGCCTCCCGGACCCGCTGGACACCACGCGCACCATCGACCTCCACGGCGGTTGGTACGACGCCACGGGGGACTACGGGAAACACTTGTCGCACCTGTCTTTTTCCGCTTACTTCAACCCGCAGCAGATTTCGTTCACGGCCTGGACGCTGATGCGGACCTGGCAGCTACTCTCGGACAAAAAGGGGACCGATTACCGGCAATATAATCGCCGGCTGCTCGACGAGGCGCTGTACGGCGCGGACTATCTGTACCGTTGCCACGTGTCCGGCGCTTCCTTTTATCGTTCGGTGGGCGCCCCCGGCCCCGGCAAGCTGCCACAGGACCGGCGGATACAACCGGAGGAGCACAGCTATAGGATCAAGGCGACCGCTTCGCAATCCTGGGGCGGTTCGGCGGCAGCTTCGAGCCCCCTGGCTTATCAAAGCTCGTTCCGCTCCGGCGGCGGCCTCGCCATCGCGGCGCTGGCGCTCGCGTCCACCGCGCCGGCTGACGGGGAATTCACCCGGGCTCAATACCTGGCAGCGGCTTCCGAGGCGTTCGATTTCCTCGACAAGCACAACGTCGGGCTCACCAGCGACGGACAAGAGAACATCCTCGACGATTATTGCGCGCTCATGGCGGCGACGGAATTGTACAGGGTCACGCACGACCTGCGCTTTGCAGACGCCGCCCACGCGCGGGCTACCAGGCTGCTCGACCGCCTGACCAACGCCGGTTACTGGCGCGCCGACGACAGGGACCGTCCGTTCTTCCATCCCGCCGATGCGGGTCTGCCCGTCGTCAGCCTCTTGAACTACTACCCGGTAGCCGACGCAGGCATGCAGACGCAGATCAAAAACGCCGTGCGGCGTTCGCTCGAATATGAACTGCGGTTAACCCACGCCGTTACCAATCCCTTCGGGTATAGCCGCCAGCTGGTCCAGGACACCCTGGGCAACCGGCGCACGGCCTTTTTCTTCCCGCACGGTTCGGAGGCGTCGCCCTGGTGGCAGGGCGAAGACGCCCGACTGGGGTCGATGGCCACCGCCGCGCGCATGGCGGCGCCGTTGTACGAGCGGTCTTTTGGAGACTCGCTGGAAACCTTTGCGGTGGATCAGCTCAACTGGATCCTCGGCGACAACCCCTTTGACGCGTCGCTGCTGCAGGGCACCGGCTACCACAACCCGGTCTATGGCTTTTTCGGGACGTTCGAATACACCAATGCGCCCGGCGGTATCGTCAACGGTATCACCTCCGGGCTGGATGACGAGCGCGACATCGCCCTCAATATCCCTTACGCTGTCACGCATAAAGACTACGACTGGCGCTGGGCCGAACAATGGCTGCCGCACGCCTCATGGTACCTCCTGGCCGTAGCCAGCCGGCCGCCAGGCGTTGACCCGGAGCACCGCGACGACCATCCGACGCTGGCCATTGGCGCGCCGGCGCCGGACTTTAGCCTCCCGGGGATCGACGGGCGGCGTTATTCGCTCGCCTCCTTCCGCGCCGCGCCGGTGCTGATGATCGTCTTCATGTGCAACCACTGCCCGACCTCGCAGGCGTACGAGAAGCGCATCATCCGGCTGACCGACGACTACCGTTCGCGCGGCGTGCAAGTCGTCGCCATCAACCCAAACGACCCTGCCTCCGTCCGTCTCGACGAGCTCGGCTACAGCGACCTTGGCGACTCCTATCCCGAGATGAAAACCCGCGCCCGCGCCGCCGGTTATAATTTCCCTTACCTGTACGACGGCGACAAAGAGGTTGCCGCCCACGCCTACGGCCCCGTATCCACGCCCCACGTCTTTATATTCGACGCCAGCCGGCGCCTGCGGTACGAAGGCCGCATCGACGACACCGAAGACCCCGCCAAAACGCCCGCGCACAACGACGCCCGCGATGCGATCGACGCCCTCCTGGCCGGCCGCGCCATAGCCGTCACCGATACCAAGACCTTTGGCTGCTCCATCAAATGGAAAGAAAAAACCGTTTGGAAACAACGAGCAGCCATAGCCTGGGCCCACGAGCCCGTCACCCTCGACACCATCGGCATTCCCGGCATACGGCGCCTATCGGCGGGCGGCGGCGACAAGCTCACGCTGATCAACTGCTGGGCCACCTGGTGCATCCCCTGCGTCCGCGAGTTCGGCGACCTCGTCACCCTCAACCGCCTCTACCGCGACCGCGGCTTCCAGCTCGTCAGCATCTCCACCGACGACTCCGCCCACGCCGGCGCCGCGCTCTCTTTCCTGACCGCCCACGAGTCGTCCTCGCCGAACTACCGGTTCACCGGTACGCCCTACGCGTTGATCGAAGCTCTCGATCCTTCGTGGAAGGGCGCGCTGCCCTACACTATGCTGGTGGAACCCGGCGGCAAGGTGGTGTATGCGCACCAGGGGATGATCGATTATGAGGAAGTAAAAAGGATCATCTTCGATGATCCTTATATGGGGAGGATTTATCGCTGACGACGGATGATTTTTAGCGACTCCTCGTCGAGCCTGGCGAGCCATTCGGCTGTCTTCTCTCTCTTGGCGACTATGACAGGGTCATTGTCCCTCTTGCCGGACCTAACCCATTCGGTAAGCTCCTCGCTGATTTTCAATTTCACCATCTCCCCCTTCAGGTCATCATAGACTTCTATAAACTTATCCATATATCAAATTTATGACTTTCTTCATACGAATTCGAAAGTTCTTCCTGGTAAATACTTATAACCATTCGATATAGTCTGTTTCTGGCGGCAGTGTTACCTTCGATCGATATCGCTCTTTCCGGATACCACCTGTGGTAATAGTTGATAATACGTAAGACTGTGGCCAGTACCTTATCCCGATCGCCATTGTTCGAGATGACCCGATCATCTACTTCGCCGTCAGCGCCGACATCACCCAAAACCAGGTTAACGACTTCTCTCTCGGGGGTCGGAGCGAAGACAACTCTTTTCAATACTATGCCGTTTTTGCCGCTGCTGACAAAATCGAACGCGTCAAATTCACCAAACACTCCACTCACTTCATATGCTTCATGCTTCATACATCGAACAGGTCATTATACCCATTCGCAAAGCTATTTTCCGCGCCGCGCCGCTAAGAATTTATCACATTCTTTGAAAAAAAATCCGTTTAAAGTCCTAACAGAATATAGGCATATATAGTATTATGCTCCCCCTTTACCCGGAGCCCGAGAACGCGCCGCCGCGAGCCCGCGAACGCGCCGCCGGACGCCCGCGAACGCACCGCCGGACGCCCGCGGCCGCACCGCGTCGCAGGCCGACGGCCCGCGGAAGCTCACGGCCGCAGGCCCCCCAACCATAGCAGCGCCTGCGCCAGCATCATATTCTGCTCGGGCGACGCGAACACCTGGTCCCCGTGGCCCATGTTCATGTAGAGCATGTGATAGCGGGTGTTGGTCCAGATGACCGGCACGTCGCCGGAACGGATCTGGTCTTTTTTGCCCAGGGGGTATGCCGACGGGTCGAGGGTGGCGAGGACCTTAACAGCGTGATCCAACCGCGGGCTCGGGCGCCAGCCGTACCATTCGTTGGGCGGGGCGGTATAAAAAGACGGCAGACCGGCCGTGACCGGGTGCGACGTATCGTCCACGTGTAACCGAACCGGCAGCGGCGGCCAGTTGTTGTCGTAGAAAACGGCGCCGCCGAGGAACTGGACGAACCACGGCCAGCGGGTGTATTTGTCGTTGTAGGCGGCGACGTGGAAGCCGAGCCAGGCGCCGCCGCGGTCGGCGAAGCGCTGGAACGCCAGGCGCTGGGAAGCGTTCTGGGGAAAGTCATTGAGCCAGAGGACGACGTCATAACGGGACAGGGACGTGTCATTCAAACGGCGCCAGTCGGTCGTGGTGTCGAAGATAAACCCCCGCTCGAGGGCGAGCTGTTGGTAAAAGTGGATGGCGTCGCGGGCGAACGCGACGTGGTCGGGCTCCACCGTCGTCGTGTACAGCGCGAGCGCCCGGAACCGCGGTGCGGGCGGAGGCGGCGATGCCACGGCTCCCGCGGAGGCCCAAAAAATCGCATTCCGGAAGATGCGGGTATAGACGGTATCGTCAAATAAAACCGGGGAGTGCCCCATGAAAATATACACATTCCGCGCGGGTACGTGCGGGTTGGACCAGATGACGGGGTGGTCGCCCATCTTGACGGTGGTGTCGGGGTAGTAGGAAGATTCATCGACGGAGGCCAGTACGTGGACTTGGGGGCGCGGGCTTTTGTCGTAGGTATACCACTCCTCCTTTTGCACGGTGAAGGTGTCCGGGACGCCGGCCATGATGGGGCTTGGAGAATCCTCCACGTGTACGGTCGCGCGGGCGAAGCGCGCGATATAGTCCTTCCAGCGGATCCCGCCCATGAAGGTGGAGAACCAATCCCACATGGGATAGCCGTCGAACTCGCCGAGCAGCGTGGCGTGGTGGAAGCCCACCCAGCCGCCCCGGGCGCCGGTAATATAGCGCTGGAAAGCGCTGACGGCCGCGGGTTTCCAGGCGTAGGGGGCGTAGTCGAGCTGGAGGAACAGCTGGTAGCGCGCCAGGAAGGCGTCGTCGATGCTGTCGGTGTTGGTGAAGTAGTCGATGCGGATGTTGCTGTCCAGCGCCAGGCGGTCGAGCCATCGAATAGCGCGATCGGTGAAGGCTTTATGCCAGCCGCCATTCTCGTACAGGGCCAGCACCCGGAAGCGGGGATGGCCGTCGAGCGCATGGCCCAAGGACGCCCACAATGCGCGCGTGCCTTGATCCAGACCCGCAAACAACCCGGAGTCCGCGGGAGACCAGGGGTGACCGGAGCGGAAGTCCCACCAGCGGTATTCGATCCTGGAGTAGTCGGTGGCGGCGGTGCGTTCCTCGTAGTGATCGGTCTGCAAAATATAACTCCCATCCCGCACGGTAACATCGAAGCGGAACCGGACGAAAAACGCCCCGACTTTCAACACATCGCTCCCGCTCAGGTGGTTGCTGTCGGCAAAGTCCAGATGGAGGTTATGATCGGGAGAGGGGCCTTCGAACCAGGTTTTGGCGCGGGCGTAGACCACGCCCGGCGACTGAGGGGTCGACAAGACCTGACCATAGGAAACACGGCCGCCGGCCATCTCGATGGGCACCGAAGGCCGGGCTGCCCACAGGAGCGCATTCCGGAGCAGCCGCGCATACGCGGCGTTGTCAAGCACCGAAGGGTCGTGGCCCACGCCGATGTAGACGGTATGGGGGTATTGCTCGTTACACCAGGCGATCGGGTGGTCGCCCATGGGCTTGTTCTGGTGATAGGTGGATTCGTCGACGGACGCCAGGACGTGTACGCGGGAACGCGGGCTCGACGAGAACTCGTACCATTCGTCCGAGACGATAAACGACGACGGCAGCCCGGCGGCCACCGGGTGTCCGCGGTCTTCCACGACGAGGCGCGCCGGCTGATACGCCGGGTGCGGCGAATACGCCACGCCCCCCATAAAATCCTCAAACCACTGCCAATACCGCGTATGCGGCGCCAAAAAACCCGCACCGGTGAGCCCCGCGGCGTGGATCCCGACCCAGCCGCCGCCGGCCTCGATAAACCGCTGGAGGGCCGCCTGCTGCGCATAGCTCATGTCAAAGGGTGCCAGATGGAGCATGACAAAAGCCTGGTAACGGTGAAGGTTCGCGTCGTTGATGACGCTGGTGTCGTCGGTGAAGTCAATCATCAGACCCGTCGAATCCGCCAGGCGCTGGAAGAACGGGCGGGCGGCGGCGATCATCCGGACGTGGTCGGAGGCACGGGAAGCCACCACGAGCACCCGCTGCGCCCGAAGCGGCAAGGGAAGCGTTGAAAGAAGCGACGAAGTCACTAACAAGGCGAGGCCAATCAGGATTTTCTTCATAATATTATCGTTCCAAACCAAATATCCTGTCACGGGATCGGATGAGCAAATTCAGGGGCCCTACAACGGCACTACACATCTTTACGATTGCGTCAATTGTCGCGTTCAGCCATAGGGCTGCCGCCCAGCCCGCCCTGGGGCAGCCCGCAATCCGCAATTACAAAAATACGGACTACCAGGGCGCCAATGCCGTCTGGGCCCTGGCGCAGGACGCGCGGGGCGTCCTCTACCTGGCCAACGACGACGGCCTGCTGACGTTCGACGGCAGCTACTGGAAGCGGTATGTGCTCCCCAACCGCGCGGCCATACGCGCTATCGCGGTCGCGCCCGGCGGGAAGATATACGCGGGCGGCCAGGACGAGGTCGGCTATTTCGCGCCGGACGGACAGGGGACGCTGGCCTACCATTCGCTGAAACAGCTGTTGCCGGAGGTGGCGCGGCAGTTCGCCGACATCTGGGACATCGTCATCCAGGGCGATACGGTGACCTTCCGGACGAACGAGTGCATCTTCCGCTACGACGGACGACGGATACAGACCTTTGACGCCCCCGCGGCGTGGCGGTTACTCGCGAGCGTAGGCGAAAGGCTCTTTGCCGACGACAAGGAACAGGGGCTTTTACAATGGAACGGCCGTGGCTGGACGCCGGCATGCGACATACGCATTCCCCTCGAGGTGACGGGAATGGCTGCCTATAACGGGGACACCCTGCTGGTGTCGACGCTGATGCGTGGGCTCTACCTGCTCCACGCGGGAAAGCTCACCCCCTGGAAGGTCGCGCTTCCCGAGGGCGCCATGCTCAGCGGCGTCCATGCGCTGGGGCCGCGGCGCTTTGCGCTCGGTACATGCACGGGCGGGCTATTAATATTGGAAGGCAACACCGTGGCAAAACATTTCTCGGACAAGGAGGGTCTTCAGAACAACCACGTCCTCTCCATCCTCGCCGACGCCAACCAGCACCTGTGGCTGGGCCTGGAAAGCGGGTTGTCCGTAGTCGACTACCCGACCGCCCTCACGCATATCTATCCCGCGGGCGCCCGCCAGGTCATGAGCAACGCCATCCGCGTCCTGGACGGACAGCTGTACATCGGCACTTCCGAAGGATTGTACCGGGCCGTATTACCGGGTGGCGGTTTTGCCCTCGTGCCCGGGACCGAGGGATCGGTCTGGAGCCTGGACGCCAGCGGCAATGTGCTGCTGGCGGGTCACAGCACCGGCGTCTTTGCCGTGCGCGGGGACGAAGCGACACCCATAGGCACCGTGGGCGCCTGGGGCGTGGTCGCGGGACCCGGGGGCAGGCTCGTCGCGGGGACGTATACGGGGTTGCGATATATTACACCGGATTTCACCGACGGCGGCCGTGTCAATGACTTTTACGAGTCCCTGGGCGTGCTGGCGACGGACACGTCCGGTAATGTCTGGGCCTCGCATCCCTACCGCGGCGTCTACCGGACACCGGTACCCGGAGACACCACCTATCACTACTGCCGCGCGGACGGCCTGCCCTCCGACCTCCACGACTATCCCTACCGGGTGCGGGGACGTGTCGTCTTTGCGACGGAAAAAGGCGTGTATGGGTGGGACGGGCGTCGTTTTCTGAAAGATACCTTTTTCCAGCCCATCTTCGGCGACACCAGCGTCGAGTTCCTAACGGAGGCGCCTAACGGAGATATATGGTTCGTGAGTCAGCGGCAGGTCGGGGTTATAGACGCCAGGCGCAAAAGCGTCCAATATATCCCGGAATTGAACGGTCAAACCGTCCGGGGCGCGGCGTTTATCTATCCCTATGACAACCGCGACGTTTATGTCGGTACCAACGACGGCGTGATCCGGCTGGACTACGAACGCTATGTGTTGGACCGGACGGCGTCCGTCGCCCTCCTGAGCAGCGTCCACGCGCTCTCGGCGCGGAGCGACAGCCTCGTCAACGGCGGCTTTGCCGGCGGGACGGCCCGCCTGCCCCACCGGTGGAACTCGTTTCACTTCGAATACTCGGCGCCGTTATACCCCGGGGCTGAGTTCAGCTACTACCTGGAAGGTTTTGACAAGGAGTGGTCGGATTGGTCGGCGAAAACGGAGAAAGACTACACCAACCTCCCCTACGGAAACTATACCTTTTTCGTGCGGACGCGGAACAGCCTGGGCGTCGTGTCCTCCCCCGCGACATACGCCTTTTCCGTGTCGCCGGCCTGGTACCAGACGTGGTGGGCTTACGGGCTCTATCTCTTAGCCGCCCTTTTCGTGGCCTGGCTGGTGTACCGCCGACAACGGCACCGCCTGGACGTCCAGCGCCGCCACCACGAAGCCGAACAGGAACGGCTCCGGTACCTCCACCGGCTGGAGCTCGACAGCAAGGAAAAAGGTAAGCTGGAGGCCGAGCTCGCCACGGTCACCATGCACCTGGTGGAAAGGGGAGGACTGCTCTCCAACATCAAGGAAGAAATGATCGCTGTGATAAAGCGGTTGAATATACCTCAACTACCGTTTGAATTCAGGAGCGTCTTTAAGCTGATGACCGACACCGAAAAGGACGAGGACGACTGGAACAAGTTCAGCCTCTACTTCGACCAGGTGCACAATAATTTCCTGGTCACGCTCAAGACAAAATACCCGTTGCTCAGTCCTACCGACCTGAAAATGTGCGCGTACTTGCGGCTCAACCTCAGCTCCAAGGAGATTGCGCAGCTCCTGAACATCTCCCCCAAAGGCGTCGAGATCAGCCGCTATCGGATCCGCAAAAAACTGGGGCTTACACCGGACGTAAATTTGTACGCGTTCCTCACCGGAATCGCCTAGATTTGTCGGAACAACCAACATGAGCTCATGAAAGGCGCACCCTTTGTGGTATGTCTGTGTTTTGCGCTTGCTTGTCGTCAAACCACGACCTACGTAAAGAATCCATCGCACGCGTCCGTCCCCGACCGTGACATCGCGGCCGGCCAGCGCCTGGCCGCCACGTATTGCCAAAGCTGCCACCTCCTTCCCGATCCTTCGTTACTCGCCAGCAAAACCTGGGAAAAAGGCGTGCTGCCCCAAATGGGTCCGCGGCTGGGCATCTTCTTTCACGGCCTGGTGCAGTACGCAGTCGATACGGGGCCGTTCACGCGCATGCCGAAGGGATTTTATCCGGACAAGCCGATGATGAGCGACGACGAGTGGCAACAGATCATCTACTATTATACGGCGGTGTCGCCTGATTCGCTGCCAGCGCAGCAACGCCCGGCGCCCCTGCGCGCCGATTCCACGCTGTTCGCCGTATCCACGCCTTCCCGCCGTTATATCATGCCGTTAACGGCGATGATCCGCGTCGACAGCGTGCACCATTCGATCCTGCTCTCCGACGTGGAGCGTCGGTACCTGTATACGATCGATGCGGGGCTGCGGTATACGGATTCGATGCCGGTGGCGGGGGCGATCGTGGATGTGGCCGGCGGCGCCGGGGCTCCCAACGGGCTTGTGGCGCTGAACATCGGCGAAATGTTTCCCACGAATGCGATGTCCGGCAGTACGGTCGCCTTGACGCATCGGGCGTCCGGCTGGGCTTCCGCCGACACCGCCGCCGTTTTCCGCTTCCTCCACCGCCCCGTCCAGCTGCTGTCCGCGGACCTCAATGGCGACGGCCGCCCCGACTATCTCGTCTGCGAATTCGGCTATACCGAAGGCCGTCTTTCCTGGATGGAAAACACCGGGCACGGCTTTATCGAGCATACCATCCGCCCCGTGCCGGGCGCGATCCAGGCCCGTATCTACGACTATAACCACGACGGCAAACCGGATATCTTTGTCGCCTTCGCCCAGGGCGACGAGGGCATCTGGCTCTTCACCAACAAGGGCGGCGGCCTGTTCGACGGCAGCCCGCTGCTGCGTTTCCCGCCCTGTTACGGCACCTCCTATTTCGAGCTCGACGACTTCGACGGCGACGGTCACCCCGACATCCTATACACCTGCGGGGACAACGCCGACTACTCCAAGATCCGCAAACCCTATCACGGCGTCTACATCTTTATGAATGACGGCCATGAGCATTATACGCAGCGCTACTTCTATCCCATCGACGGCTGCTACCGCGCCATGGCCCGCGACTTCAGCGGCACCGGCCGTCTCGACATCGCCGCCATCGCGTACTTCGCGGATTACCAGCGGCAGCCGGAGGAAGGTTTCGTGTTTTTGAAGCGCAATGCCGGTTCCCTTTCTTTTACGCCCTGGTCCGTCCCCGCCACCGAGGCCGGCCGCTGGATGACCATGGACGTCGGCGACCTCGACGGCGACGGCCATCCCGAGATCGTCCTCGGCAATTGTTCGACGGGGCCGTTCTCCTTTCAGCCGCGCGTGGATTTTAAGCAGGGGCCGCCGTTTATGGTGTTGCGGTTGAACCGGCGCTAGGGCCTCACAGGCGCCCGAAGGACGCGCAGCTGCCGTATCCGCAGCGTCTGCTCCGCCTTTAGCTGCACCGCCTTCTCCCCCCGCGCCGTTTTAAACGAAACCGTTCCTTCATTGACCGAAGACGCATGCCCGATCGTGGTCGCGACGGTGTCGTGCCGCCTGATCTCCATCAACCGTATGCGGTTGGTCACCGACGTGTCGCAGCTTCCGCCCATTTCGAGGATAACGTTTGTCCGCGGCACCACGGAGGAGCGGTCGGTGTTACACACGATAAAAACCTGGTTGCTCGTATCGTAGTTGCCGTCGTATTCCGTGCCCGGGGCATAGTTCCAACGGGCGTGGATGCCGATCCAAACGACGGTATCGGCGACGGGCGCCGGAGGCGGGGGCGGCGGCGGGGCCGGCGGGTTGCACGCCCATAGGAGGAGTAACACGAACAAATATCGCATAAGAATCATTTTGCGGAGCTGAGGATGATCTTCGACAGGAGCACGTCCTTCTTGTCGATAAAATAAACAAAACCCACGGGCATTCCCAGCGAAGGGGCTGCCGTGGGTTGGTTTAAAACGATAAAGTAGCCGTCGGACTCGCCGAGGAGCTTCAGCCGGCGCAGGTCGTCCTGTTTGAGCAGCCGGAGGTCGCTCACCAGGTCCTGTCCGGAAAGCGTGGTCGTATCCAGCACGGTCGTGGGCACCTGTATTTCGGAATCCTTCCGGAACACGAATTGCACCGAACGCAGGCTGCTGCGGTTGTTCCGTTCATCGAGATAGTCATCCCAGGCGACGCGCTGGGCGACCTGGAACAACCAGGGGAACAGCGCGGCCATCCCCACGATCAGCCAAAGGGTCTGCCGGGGCTGAAGGAAGGAGCGCACCCTACCGAACTGCAATAAAACGACGACGACGAGCAACGCCCCCACCAACCATAGGAACCGCGGCGACATCACTACGTTGAATGAAAAAACGAGGTATGACGCATAGTCCAGCTTCAAGTCCGCCGCGGGGATGCCGAAGTGCCCGTAGTAGGCGTTGACGTAGATCCACGCGATAAAGTAGAGGTATATACCGACGACGATGACGAGGTTCCTGATGACCGCCAGCGGGTCCGGGGATTTATCCATTCCCTTAAGATAGGGCGTCGCCGGCGCAAAAGGAACCGTAGAACTACGCTATTGCGGGTTCGTCTGCA